>JAEWSZ010000110.1 GCA_023397905.1 Bacillota bacterium
GTTTACCCTTGAAGATCTGAAGCTGGCAGACGAGACCGGCAGAGAATGGGGAAAAGCCAGCAGCGGCATCGTCAGCTTCAATCCGGATGAAAACTCACGGCTGCTCATATTCCAGAGCAATTATTTCTATAATCCGAAGAAGCTGTATATAACAGGCGGTTCCATCAGGGCGCTGGATAAGGATAAATGTTATTTTACACTGGATACCGAAAATAAAAAAATCACTTATTCACCCTTTGATATACTGTCGCTTACCGATTTCAAACTGGAAAATGGCGCTTTGTTTTTTGAGGCGAATGTGAAAAAAGGAACCGGAGACACCCAGAATCATTTTGGCATAAGCTACGAAGCATTAGACGCAAATGGAACCAGGCTTGAGGTAACGGGTTCGGGTACGGCTACCAGTTCGGAAGCCAATTATATAAGCTATAATCTCAAACTTGCACCGGGATTTAAAGGTCCCATTACCTTTAAGATATATGATTATCCCAACTGGATAAAAGGGAACTTCAGGGTGGAAGTTCCCTTAAAGAGATAAAACAGAGAGTCAGAGAGTGCCTTCTCACCTTTGACGCACTGTGTTATAATAACTCCTGTAGCGCTCTCCCGACATGGGCGAAAGCGCAAATAATACTACAGGAGTTATTTCTTTTTTATGAAGCTGCCCGAGGAATTTGTGAAAAGAATGCAGGGGCTGATGGGCGAGGAGTTCAGCAGTTACCTTGAATCATATAAGAAACCGAGGTTTTATGGACTGCGTGTAAACACACTTAAAATTTCGGTAGAGGATTTTCTGAAAATATCACCGTTTCACCTGGAGCCTGTCCCATGGACTACAGACGGTTTTTATTACAGAGAAGGGGATAACCCGGGGAGACATCCCTATTACTATGCGGGCCTGTATTATATCCAGGAACCCAGCGCAATGCTTCCGGGAGCCGTTATCGGAGCCGGGCCGGGGGATAAGGTCCTGGATCTGTGCGCCGCTCCGGGAGGGAAAACCGTGCAGATGGCCGCGCAAATGAAAGGCAGGGGCCTGCTGGTGGCCAATGACATAAATACGGAAAGGGTCAAGGCACTGGTTAAAAATGTGGAGCTGTGCGGCGTGAGAAACGCCGTGGTTCTCAATGAGACTCCAGACAGGCTGGCAGTGAACTTTAAGGGCTATTTTGATAAAATAATGGTGGATGCTCCCTGCTCGGGTGAAGGCATGTTCAGGAAGGATGAAGACGCCGTCAGGAGCTGGGAGAAATATAAATGTGAGAAGTGCGGCGGCATGCAGTGGGACATACTTCAGCAGGTTGACAGGATGCTTAAGCCGGGAGGTGTGATACTGTACTCCACCTGCACTTTTGCTCCCGAAGAGGACGAACTGATGATAGAAAGATTTCTGGATACCCACGGCGGGGGCTATGAGCTGTTGGAAATACCCAAGGTTGGCGGTATGGAAGGCGGACGCACACAGTGGTCAAAGGGCAGATATGATTTCAGCAAAGCCGCAAGGCTCTGGCCCCATAAGCTGGATGGTGAAGGGCATTTCGCGGCGTTAATCAGGAAATTGCCTGCAACGGGTGAAAGCCCGGCGGACCTGGATGAGGGAGATTCAAACAAATATAGAAGCTGGGAGAAATCCCACACAGTCGGCAGTAATGATGAACTGGGTGATATTAACGGGGAATTGGCCGGTTTTATAAAAAATAATACCAGCCTGGACTTAAAGGGATATATTTATCAGAAGGGAAACAATATCTATCACCTGCCTGAAAGCTGTCCCGACCTGGCGGGGCTCAAGGCTGCGAAGTTCGGGTGGTATCTGGGGGAAATAGGCCCTAAAGGCTTTATACCGTCACACTCGCTGGCGGTTTCCATGGCGGAAAATGAAATTAAAAATAAGCTGTGCTTTTCAGCCGGGTCCAGAGAGGTAAACAGCTACCTGAAGGGGGAAACCCTTATCGAATCGGGAGAAAAAGGCTACACCGGCATATGTGTGGACGGTTATACCCTGGGATCGGCCAAACAGACCGGAGATATGCTCAAAAACCTTTATCCGAAGGGCTGGAGGAAAATGGCATGAGATTGGACAAAGTACTCTCAAATTTCGGCTTCGGCTCCAGAACCGAGATAAAAAGCGCCGTAAAAAACGGCTTGGTCAAGGTGGACGGGACTGTGGTAAAAGACAGCGGTATTCACGTTGATCCTGAAAAGAACCGTATAGAAATGAACGGAACAGAGCTTCAATACCGTCAATATATTTATCTGATGATGAACAAGCCCGGTGGAGTCATATCGGCGACCACAGATACCAGACAGAAAACTGTTTTTGATATTATGCCTGAGGAATATAAATGCTTCGACCTGTTTCCGGCGGGAAGGCTGGACATTGACACCGAGGGACTGGTCCTGATGACCAATGACGGCAGGCTGGCCCATGAAATACTGTCTCCGAAAAAGCATGTTGCAAAGCAGTACTACGCCGGCATCCAGGGCAGAGTTGACGAAAGTGATGAGGAAGCTTTCAGAAACGGCGTAATCCTGGACGACGGCTACAAGACCCTGCCGGCGCAGCTGGAGATAATCAAATCCGCTGAAATATCCGAGATAAAGCTTTCCATAGTAGAGGGGAAATTTCATCAGGTCAAGCGTATGTTTGAGGCTGTCGGGAAAAAGGTAATTTACTTGAAACGCCTTAGCATGGGGATGGTACGGCTCGACGAATCCCTTGGGCCGGGAGAGTGCAGGGAGCTGACAGCCGGGGAAGTGAAGCAGCTCAGAGCTTCTGTGCAGCGTCATTAGCGATCATTGGGATACATCCTGGGAGGTAAATATGAACAAACAAAGCATACAAAAGCTCAGCCTGTTTCTGACTGGCCTGGAGCAAAGATTAAACGACAACGCGGAGTTTTTCAGAAAAATATCCGTCAAATTCAAGTCGGGAACAAAAATATACGAGGCCGGCATAACCATGCAGGACGGCAGGCTGCTTTTACAGTACAACGGAAGGAATGACAAACTGGAGATATCCTGGCTGGGGGCGAGGATTTCAAAAATCGCGGAGCAATATGAGGCTCTGAGTCTTGTATATGAGGAAAGAGGCTCCACGATTTATATTGACGCGGACGATAAAAATGTGAAGATGAAGACCAAAGACCAGGAGGTGGCAGATACCTGCGGCGGTCACAATGAAACCTCCCATATCACCAACCGGGACTATTATATAAAGGTGGGAGCGGCAGACGACGTATTAAAGGCAATAGGGATACTGGGTGAGAACGGAAAAGTAAAAAACGACATGATCAGAAAGTACAACCAGATAGATCATTATATTGAACTGGTGGATGACATGCTGAAAGCCCTGTGTTCCAAATACGGGAAGATAAATGTGGTTGACTGCGGCTGTGGAAAGTCCTACCTGTCTTTTGTCCTGAACTATTATATAAAGGAAGTTCTCAAAAAGAACTGTCATTTCACAGGACTGGACATTTCAAAGACCGTAATAGAGGCATCCCGCAGAATAGCGGAAAAGCTGGATTACAAAAATATGGATTTCAAGGTGACTGATATCAGGAACTACAGTGCCGGTGAGGATATCCATCTGGCCATAAGCCTGCACGCCTGCGACACCGCAACGGATGAGGCCATAGCCCTGGCGGTTAACAACAATGCAAAAGCCATGGTCATGGTGCCCTGCTGCCAGAAGGAAATACTGGGGCAGTATTCTTTTGACCTGCTTCAGAGTATAACCAGGCACGGCGTTTTAAAAGCCAGGCTTGCGGACGTGCTGACGGACGGCATCAGGCTGCTGATACTGGAAGCCATGGGGTATAAGGTTTCCATAGTTGAATATGTGTCTCCGCTTGAGACCCCCAAAAATCTCATGATAAGAGCTGAAAAGACAGGCGGAATCAATAGGAACGCCATAGAGGAGTACAAAAGGCTGAAACAGGTCCTGGGGATAAAACCCACCCTGGAAAAGCTGCTGGACCCTTATATGTGAAAGTCCGAAGCATAAAAATATTGAAATGGCAAATAATGTGTCATATAATCTTTAAGTAGAGTGAAAGAAAATGGGGGTTATAGATAATGAAGAGTGTTATACGTGATATATCCCTGGCCGACAAGGGTAAGCAGAAAATCGAATGGGTACGGAGAAATATGCCCATCCTTAGGGGCCTGGAGGATGAATTTAAGCAAACAACGCCGTTTAAGGGAGTAAGAGTAGTCGTTTCAGTCCATCTCGAGGCCAAGACCGCGTATCTGGCAAAATTGTTTGCAATCGGTGGCGGAGAGGTTTCGGTAACGGGAAGCAATCCTCTTTCAACGCAGGATGACGTTGCCGCCGGACTGGTGGCGGACGGACTGGACGTGTATGCCTGGTACAATTCCACAAAGCAGGAGTACGAGGAGCATCTGAATCTGGCGCTGGGCTACAAGCCAAACATTATAATCGACGACGGAGGAGATCTAGTAAATCTTCTTCATACTTCCAGAAAAGAGCTTATACCTCATATTATGGGAGGCTGCGAAGAGACCACAACAGGAGTGCTTCGTCTGAAGGCAATGGAAAAACAGGGAGTCCTCAAGTTCCCCATGGTTGCCGTCAATAACGCAAACTGCAAATACCTTTTTGACAATAGATACGGAACCGGGCAATCGGTCTGGGACGGCATAAACAGAACCACAAACCTGATAGTGGCCGGTAAGAATGTTGTCGTCGCCGGTTACGGATGGTGCGGAAAAGGTATTGCAATGAGAGCAAAGGGGTTTGGCGCAAGTGTCATCGTTACCGAAATCGATCCTATAAAGGCCGCCGAGGCTGTAATGGACGGCTTCAAGGTCATGAAAATGGCAGATGCGGCAAAGGTGGGAGATCTGTTTGTAACAGTGACAGGCTGCCGTGACGTAATAACCGAAGAACACTTCAAGAACATGAAGGATGGAGCTATTCTGTGCAATGCGGGGCATTTTGACGTTGAGGTTTCGGTGGAGCAGCTTGAAAAGGTTGCAGTCGAAAAGCAGGAGCAGAGGCACAATATCATGGGCTACAAGATGCCAAACGGCAGATGGATAAACCTGCTGGCAGAGGGCAGACTTGTAAACCTTGCCGCCGGAGACGGGCATCCCGCCGAAATAATGGATATGAGCTTTGCACTGCAGGCCCTTTCTGCAAAATACATGCTCCACAATTTCCGAAAGCTGGGGAATAAAGTAATAGAAGTACCGGCGGAAATAGACAGGACGGTTGCCGAAATGAAGCTCAAGTCCTGGGGCGTTAAAATAGACAGTCTTTCAAAAGAGCAGAAGAATTATTTAAACAGCTGGCAAGAGTGATGTAAAGCAACATTGGCGGCTTTTTCGGGGGTAGAATGACTAAACTTGATACATTGATTAAAAACGTTGATATAATAACCATGGATGAAAAGAATATGGTTATTAAGAGCGGATATATAGGCATAGAAGGCGGGAAAATATGCTTTGTGGGGGATAAACCGCCCGAGGCTGCCGCGCCGGAAAATGTGATTGACGGCAAAGGCGGCATAGCAATGCCGGGCCTTGTAAATTCCCATGGCCACAGCGCCATGACTCTCATGAGGAACTACGCTGATGATATAGCGCTGGAGACCTGGCTGTTTGATAATATTTTCCCTATTGAAGCAAAGCTGACTGACAGGGACGTATACTGGGGCACCATGCTGGGAATCTCCGAAATGCTCAAATCGGGCGTAACCTTATTTGCAGATATGTATATGTTTATGGAAGAGGTTGCCCGCGCGGTTACTGAGACGGGTATAAAAGCCAACATATGCAAGAGCCCGGTGCAGTTTTTTGAAGGCGGAGAGCTGAAAAGGCTGGATAAGAGCCAGGCTGCCGTTGATTATTATAACAAATACCACAACAGCGCCGACGGCAGGATAAAGGTGTTTATTGAAATACACTCCGTATATCTTTTTAATGAAAAAACACTGTCCAATGCCGCAATGCTTGCAAAACAGCTCAATACAGGCATTCATATACACATTCTGGAAACGGCCGCCGAGGTTGAATCAAGCAAAAGGGATTACGGCATGACGTCGGTAGAAATATGCAGGAAGACGGGAGTGCTGGATGTTCCCGTGCTGGCTGCCCATTGCGTGCATCTGACGGACAGCGATCTGGAAATTATGAAGGAGAAGGGCTGCAGCATAGCACACAACCCAACAAGCAACCTGAAGCTGGGAAGCGGTATCGCAAGAGTTCCTGAAATGCTGGAAATGGGCATCAATGTTTGCCTGGGAACAGACGGCGCCGCCAGCAACAACAATCTTAACATGTTTGAGGAAATGAATCTGGCGTCGCTTATACATAAGGGAGTTTCCATGGATCCTCAGCTGATGAAAGCCGGCACCGTTCTGAAAATGGGAACCTGCAGCGGCGCAAAAGCTCTCGGCTTTGATGATACGGGTATGATACGGGAAGGAATGAAAGCGGATATAATCCTCATCGATACGGATAAACCTCATTTCTACCCCAGGAACAATCCCTTATCATCGGTTGTCTATTCTGCCCAGGCTTCGGATGTGGATACGGTTATTGTGGACGGCAAAGTGCTGATGAAAAACAGGAAGTTCACGTCAATTGACGAGGAACGGATAAAATACGAGGTCCATGCTTTATCCGGCAGGCTTCTGGGCCGTGAAGCGGACACTTAAAATTGAAGTGATTTTTATTTAAATGCCTTGGCTCAACAGCCGGGGTTATTTATTGTCACAATTTACATAAAGGATTTTACACCCTGCCGTCAAATAATAGTATAGTTGAACATTATTTATTTATACTATCTTGGGGGAAAACGATGTCTGTTACATTAAGTTTGTGGTCAGCACAACAGGGAGAAATTCGTAGATTTTTAAGCAGCTTTTATCAGAGGGATTATCACAGTGAAGAGTTCTCACGACGGTGGATAGGGGATTTTTGCAACCCGATGGATTCAATTGACATGATAAGTGCATTAATGGATAATATAGAAAAGTTTGATGTTACAATGTACATACATATGGAAAATGGATATTTGCATAAAGTTACCGGAGAAAATTATGATGATGTGATCAAAGGTCTTGTGGGGATATATTACTCACCGGCGGCGGAAAACCTTCTGGAGGCTTAAACTATATGGTAGATGCATAGTGTCCGGTATGGGCACATGGGAGGATAAAATGGACATTTAGTCTTATTCCTATTCTGTTATTTTATGGTATAATATCTGCAAAGGCAGATATTATACCGCTCCGCGTGAATTAGCCGCCCGTGCGATATTTCCGGCCAAAGCCATTGCGCCGAAACGCACGTGGGCAATTATACCATAAATTTTTGCAAATTTATGGTATAATGACTGTTGGAAAATACGACGCAAAATGCATCGTAGATAAAATATCTGATATGACAGATATTTTATCATATTATGCTGCCATTTTAGGAAACTTGGAGGAAGACGTATGGAACAGGAAAACGTAAATACGGAAATTGAAATTGACAAAACAGATATGGTTGATGAAAATATGGCCGATGAACAGCAGGAAGTCCTGAAGCAGGAAGTCCTGAAGCAGGAAGTCCGGGAAGCACCGGAAGTTTCAGATCCATACGGACAGAGCCGGGACCAGCAGGAATGGACAAATGGTCAGGTCAGCCATCTGGAGAGGCAGCTTCTGCTGAATAACAATGTAGTTGCAGACAATAGTTTTTTAGGCAACTGGAGCAAAGTAATACTTTCCGCATTAGCTGTATTTATCCCGGGCATAGGCCAGATAATAGGAATAATTATCGGGCTGGTCTTTGTTTCAAATGATATCAATTCTGATAAGAGATCATTCGGAGCTGCGCTGTTGACGGTTTCCATAATTGTGTTTGTAATCACTGTAATTTTCTGGTTTCTTTTTGCCGTAGCGTTTGGGCCGCTTCTTTATTATTAAAGCAGGCAGGAGCCGGAACCCGGAGATACAGCCTGAGACAGCGCGAGAAGATGGCCGGGAGGTAAGCGGGATTATTAAAAAGGACATACGTAAACAATATATTGACATAAGGAACGGGCTTGATAAGCAGAGAGGTTTGCAATATTCACAGAGTATAGCCGGAAGGCTGGCGGAATTGGAATGTGTTTTGCAGGCTGTTAATGTCATGTGCTTTGTAAGCTTTGGAAGTGAGGTATACACACATTCCGTCATAAAAGACTGGCTGCTTGAAGGCAAAAATGTATTTGTGCCCTGTATCGAAAGCGCTTTAGACGGAGTCAGGCGCATGCATGCCGTCAAAATACGGGATTTCGGCGAATTAAGCAAAGCCGGAAGCTATGGAATACCGGAGCCGCCGCTGGTGCAGGGCAATATTGCCGCACCTGAAAGTCTGGATGTGATCGTAGTACCGGGAAGTGTATTTGACCTGGATAAAAACCGGTTGGGGTACGGCGGGGGATTCTACGACAAATATCTTGCAGGAGTATCCGATAAATGCAAAAAAATAGGCGTATGCTATGACTTTCAGGTAATAGAGCACATACCCCATGATGAGCATGACATACCTTTGGATATGCTGGTCACGGAAAAGAGAATTATAATTTAAGAGGAATATGCGGCGTTAAGCTTTCTAAAAAGAAAAACCGTGCGATTTTATGGCAGAATCGGCGGTTTTTCTTTGCCTTGAAACATGTCCGGCCTTATGGGACGGGAATGCAAAATGTATTATCCTGTAGAAAATACATATAATAGGTCTACAATTTTGTATTGAGGTGATGGCATGTTTGGGCATAAAAAGGATAAAAACAGGTTTAAATATTCGGAGGTAAAGCCCGACCTGGGTAAATTGAACAGGTCGTTAACCCAGAACATTGACCTTCTTAAAAATATATTTGAAGACGATGACACACTAAAGGTCAGAATTTTTGAAAATCAGCTGGATACATCTGTAAAATGCGGGATACTATTCATTGATGGCATGGTAAATATTGAGACGATAGATGAGTGTATCATACAGCCAATCATACAAAATACCCGGTTAAAATACTCCGATGAAGTGATCCGGCACCTGCAGGCTCAGGTGATAGTATCGAATAATATAGAGAAGGTCCAGGAGGTCTCCGCAATGGTAAAGGCCATTTTGACGGGCAACACAGTGCTTCTCATTGACGGCTTTTCCGAAGCGCTGGTCATGAGTACGAAAGGGTGGCAGACAAGAGCAATAGACGAGCCTGATACCGAAAAAGTCATCCGCGGCCCCAGAGAAGGATTCAACGAATCAATGCTGGTAAACCTGTCACTGATACGAAGAAAATTGGAAACCCCGGACTTAAAATTTAAATTTATGAAGGTGGGATACAGTTCCAGAACGTCAGTGTGTATCTGCTATATGAAAAGCATTGCAAACCATAAAATACTCAGAGAGCTTGAAGAGAGGCTGGACAGCATTAAAATTGACGGGATCATGGCGTCCGGCTATATAGCGGAGCTGATAAAGGATTCCAGATTTTCACCGCTCAAGACCGTCGGAAGCACGGAAAGGCCTGATGTGGTCGCGGCCAAGCTATTGGAGGGCAGGTTTGCCATTATAGTGGACGGAACGCCTGTAGCACTGACGGTACCGCATATTTTCGTGGAATATTTTCAGGCAAATGAGGATTACTATATAAATTACTATTTTTCCTCGGTCAGCAGAATACTGAGGATAGCAGGTTTTGTCCTCACGACTACTGTCCCGTCATTTTATGTGGCCTTAATGACCTTTCACCAGGAAATGATACCCACGCCCCTGTTAATCAGTATATCTGCCGCAAGACAGGGAGTGCCCTTCCCAACAATCGTGGAGACCTTGTTATTGCTTGTAATGTTTGAAATATTGAGGGAAGCAGGTACGCGTATGCCCACCAATATAGGCCAGGCTTTAAGCATAGTTGGCGCCCTTGTGCTGGGCCAGGCCTCCGTTGAAGCCAGGATAGTAAGCGCTCCAATAGTTATCGTGGTGTCCATTTCGGGAATAACCAGTCTGATAATACCCCGGATACAGGGGACAGCGCTTGTTCTGAGGGTAATATTTTTAATGCTGTCGGCCATTTTGGGACTTTATGGTCTGGTGTTCGGAATTACCGGTTTCCTGCTCCATCTGTGCGAGCTGCGTTCCTTTGGAATACCTTACATGATGTATTTGACTTCCATGAATCCGGGGGATCTAAAGGATGTTGTCATCAGAGCTCCTCTTTGGTATCTCAAGGACAGGCCCAGACTGATCTCAGCCGATAACCGGAACCGGCAGGCAACAGAGGACAGCGGGTCATGAGAAAAAGAGCATTTTTAATTCTGGCTGCTATACTTGCAAATACGGTTTTGTGTACGGGTTGCTGGAATTACAGGGAAATAGACAACCTGTCCATTGTGGCCGGCGCAGCGGTGGACAGGGCGGAACAGGGAAAATATAAACTGACAACCGAAATCGTGGATCTGCACGAAAGCGGTACCGAACCCAAAATAAAATCAAGAAAACTGGTCTCCTACGGGGATACTTTATTTGACGCCGTGAGAAATACAATGGAGATCACCGCTTCAAGGCTTTACTGGGGACATGTGGAAATAGTTGTCATAAGCCAGGAGGTGGCAAGAGACGGGATAGTTGACATACTTGATTTTTTAAGTCGGGATGCGGAACCGAGACTGAGTATGGATCTTTTGATTTCCAAAGAAAAGACAGCCGGCGAGATTCTTAATCTGCAAAGCAATACCACTGAAATACGCTCTTTTGAAATCAATATGATGCTGGACGCGCAGAAAAGCCTGTCAAAGATATTAAAAGTCCAGGTATATGAGTTTATCAATGCACTGTCGGGACAAGGAATTTCACCATCTATGCCTGTAATCGGGGCCACGGAAAACGAAGGCAGGAAAACACTTGAACTGTCCGGAACAGCGGTATTCAAAAAAGATAAGCTTGTCTACTTGCTGGACGGGGACGAGAGCAAAATGCTGCTCTTCGCAACAAACCGGATTAAGGGCGGTCTGCTGGTGATCAAAAACGCATCCGAGGATGAAAAATCAAACATAACCTTGGAAATATTGGATAGTAAGACAAAGATAAAACCGGAATATTCCAACGGAAAATTATCCATCAGAATAGATGTGAAGACGAAAACCGCACTGGGAGAGGAAAGCAAGCAGGCCAGAACATATAATGAAAAGGTGAATATGTCCCTGGAAAAAAGTGCATCAAAAATACTGAAAGCCAGTATTGAGGATACGATCAAAAAGGTTCAGCAGGATGTGGACGTAGATATATACGGATTTGGAAAGGCTGTCAGGGAAGATTTGCCGGCCTTGTGGGAAAAAATAGGATCCAATTGGGAAGAGGTTTTCCGTAACCTGGATGTCAAGGTAAATGCCACGGTGGAGATAAAGGATTCAGGTCTCTTATCCAAGCCTATAAGGATTGGAGATTGACTATGATATTTATTATATCTATTACAATAGTTTGTGCAATATTTATTTGTATAGATGTTATACCAATTTACCGCGGAAAACACTGGGTAGAATTCTGGATATATTTGTTTCTGATGACATCGGTGTATGTGTTTGTAATACTTATAGCTTCAGGTGTGAAAATTCCCAGTCCGGCTGCTCCATTGAAGAAAATTGTTTCTTTCATCTGGGGTCTCGGAATAAATTTTTGATAGGTATGCACCTTTTCTGAAAGCGGGTAAGATATGAGTAAGGAAATTATCACACAAAAACAGGGCATTGTCATGATGGTCACATTCATCCTGGGGAGCACTCTGGTTTTGGGAGCCGGCAATGAAGCCAAACAGGATGTGTGGCTGGCAATTCTGCTTTCCATGGCAATGGCGGTTCCGGCTTGTTTGGTCTATATAAGGCTGCTCACCATTTTTCCGGGGAAGGGGTTGTACGAAGTACTGATCAAGGTTTTCGGCGGAATATTGGGGAGGATTATGGCAATACCGTTTATCTGGTTTGTATTTCACCTGGGCTCGCTGGTAATCCGGAATTTTACGGAGTTTATTACGGTTGTTTCAATACCTGAAACTCCGGAGTACATTATAGCCATTTTTATGGCTGTGCTGTGCATATGGGCTGTGAAGGCGGGAATAGAAGTAATCGGGCGGTGGACATCCATCACTCTTCCCATTCTTATAATTGTCATACTTGCCGTAACATTTTTATTTGCGGGTATCTTAAAATTTGAAAATTTAAAGCCGGTACTGGTAAACGGAATGGCTCCGGTTTTAAACACGGCTTTTTCCGTATTTGCCTTTCCATTTGCGGAAACGGTGATATTTACCACAGTCCTGAATAAACTGAGACAGGATTGCAAACCCCACAAGGTATATTTTTGGAGCCTGCTGATCGGCGGGTCCATTATATTTCTGGTTTCAGTGCGGTCTCTTCTTTCACTGGGAGAGGGCAACATTTTAATATTGTATTTTCCCTCGTATGCTTCTGTCCGTCTCATAAATATCGGAAATTTTCTGCAGAGGATAGAGGTATCCGTTACCATGGTTTTCATAATTTCAGGCTTTGTAAAGATCAGTATATGCCTGTATTCCGCCTGCACGGGAATAGCAAAAATCCTGGGCAGCAGGGACTACAGATGGCTGGTTGCCCCAATAGGGCTGTCGATGGTGATTTTATCGCTTATCATATACAACGATACGGTGGAAATGTTCGAATGGGCCAGTAAAATTTTTAAATACTATGCCTTTCCCTTTGAAGTGGTGCTGCCGGTGATCATTCTCATTGCGGCTGAAATCAAAGTCCGCAGTGTGAGAAAAAGGCGGGAAGCGGTAAAATGAGAGGGTGGCTTGCCGTATTTTCTCATGGACAAATTTTAATATTGGCATCAGGTGAATATAATTAAAATAGAATATCATCCTCAGTAACTGTTGCTGGGTAGGGAAAAGAGGTCCATCTATGCCGAAAGTAAAGCCCAGAGAGGTTCTCAGCATTTATAAAGGAAAAATAGACGTAAAAGAGCTGGTATATAAGATATTAACATTGGCAGCAAGGAGGTAGCGGTCGATTATGTCTGGATTCAACAAGCCCGATGTCACTTACCACATAGGAATATACGTAAGACAGAGCAGGGATGAAAACGATGAAAATCTGGAAACCATAGAAACTCAAAAAAGACTGCTGATAGATTATGTATTGAGAAACAGACTTGGAACCATATATAAAACATACATCGACGACAATGTTTCGGGAGCGGGCTTTGAACGCAGTGCGCTGGAAGAATTGAAAAAAGACGTATTGGCCTGCAATATAAACCTTGTTGTGCTCAAAGACCTTTCCAGGCTGGGCAGAAACAATGCAAAAACCCTTTTGTTCCTGGATTTCCTGGAGGAATACGGCGTCAGAGTAATAACCTCGGACGGCAGATATGACAGCGTTAAGGACAACGAGACTGTGGGAATAGAAACGTGGTACAATGAGCGCTACATACGGGATATTTCGAAAAAAATCAGGGCCAATCTGAGATTTAAGATCGAACAGGGTGAATATATCGGAAACGCGCCTTATGGGTATGTGAAGTCCGTCAATGAGAAAAACAAGCTGGTGGTGGATAACAGAACCGCTCCTGTAGTGAGGGAAATTTTCAATTTGTATAAAAAGGGGCACGGCTATGCCGCCATAACCAATATACTAAATGAAAAGGCATACCCGTCGCCTTCTTCAAAGAACTCGGATATTCCCATCACTCCGTGGAACCAGGTGGCGGTTCAAAGAATATTATGTAACAGAGTATATATAGGCGACACCGTACAAGGTGTCAGTGAAAAAATCAGCTTCAAAAATAAAAAAACCAGAAGGCTTCCTTTTGATAAATGGATTATAACCACAAATACCCACGAGCCTATTGTGACAAATGAAGATTTTGACGAGGTTCAGAAAATGAGGGCTAAAAAACGCTCCAATCAGGGATACAACCGGAATGTAACCCATCTTCTGAGCAATATGATCTACTGTGGAAAATGCGGCAAGGCAATGTATGTAAGGGTCAGGCGGGACAGACCCGTGGGGTACATATGCAGCACGTATTCGAAAAACGGCAGTGAAGCCTGCTCAAGCCATTACGTGTCCGAGCAGGCGATTGTGGATGTCATATCCGGTGAATTGCTGGAATTGCTGTCCAACAAGGAAATGATAGACAGTTTTAACCTGAAATACGACGATGCGGAGGAGGAGAGGCGAAAGAGATATGAAGCCGCTCAGAAGCTGGAACAGCAGATAACAGCCAGGCAGAAGCAGCAGGATATACTCTATTCCGACAGGCTGGAGTCAAAAATATCGGAGCAGCTCTTCTCGAGAATGAACCGAGGCATTGAAGAAAAAATAAATTCATTGAAGCAGGAAAAAGAAAAGCTCCTGGAGGAAGAACAGAAACAGCTGGACCAAATGTGCTTTATTGACGGTTTTATTAATAAAATAAGGACTCAGGGCATAAACAAAAATATTATTGAAATGATGGTCAACAGGGTAATAGTGTATGACAGCGGCGACAGCACCCAAGTGCAGAACATAGGTTTAAATAAGGATGAAATAAAAAACGGACTGATAGTCATCGAATATAATTATAATAATTGGCGGGAAGCGTAGGTGTGTGGCAATGAGAATCGGAAGTTTATTGAGAATAGGCAGGATACTTAAGGTGGGCAACTTTTTGAAGGTAGGCAGTATATTGAGAGTAGGCCGTATCTTTAGGTTCTGACTGGGACACAAGGTCAATTGCTGTGGCTGAAAGCCGCATTCGCATGAATACTGAGGTTTCAGCCGTAATTGGCTTTATGGGGATAGCCTTACATTTGGGGTTATCGGTATAATTTTATTGACTGAAAGGGAGCTGGAGTATGGAGGGCGGTCTGAAGGAAAACGGCCAGTATAAGACGTTTAAAGGTTACGGAGGGATAGAGGCTCCCGATATTTATATAAATTCACAATTCGGAGAGGGCTGGGGCTTAAGGCTGGATAAAGGTGTCAATGACATAGACGCCTTCAGGCAAAGCACTTTCGGACCGGATAATGACAATAACTGCACTCTGGCTTCAATTGCCAGAGTGATGAAATACTATGCCGGACGCGGTTATCACGGAATACCGGACGACATATATGAAATATACAAAAAGGTGAGAGAGATAGGGGTAAAGCACGGCTATGACCCGAATAAGTCGGGTATTATGAGAGACCTGTTTGTTTACACCCCTTTTGAAATAAATACTATGGTGAAAGAGTCCTGGAAAATATTTTACAATTCCTCTGTCAGCTCGAGTAACAGGTATTTCAGAAAGATAAATATTATCGTTGAAAACATTGATAATGAAAATCCGCCGCTGCTCAATATAGCCTCTGGAGACTACAAAGGGCACACGGTGACTGTTACGGGCTACAGGATATACGAAAAGGCCGGAAAGCCGGACCGGGCTCTGGTCCGGGTCTATGACGGCTGGAGCGAAGCTGTGAGGTATATAGACTGGAAAAGGTTCGGAAATACTCCTGCAAGTGTTACGACGATTGTTCCGAGGTGAGAATTCAGGATTCAGAATCCTGAATTCCGGCTCCCGGATTCTATAATTAATCTATTTTCCCGGTAATGAGCAAATCCATGAGCTTGTAGCCATCCTGCACATACACGCCTGTTTTCTTGGCTTCAGCTTCGTCATAGCCATGGGCCCGGGAGTTTTGCTCCTCTGTGCTGTCATATATGAGAAAGGGAACAGGCCCCGAGGTATGCGTGCGGAGGCTCAGCGGTGTTGGATGGTCGGGAAGTACCAGTACCCTGTATTCCTTGTGCTTTTTAAGCCCTTCCAGTATAGGGCCTATTACCTGCGCATCCAGCAGTTCAATGGATTTCACCTTGTTGTCGATCTCATACCTGTGCCCGCACTCATCGGGAGCTTCCACATGTACATAAACAAAGTCTTTTCCGCTGTCAAGCGCAGCTATGGCCGCCTTTGCCTTGCCGGTAAAATTGGTATGTATATTACCGGTGGCACCTTCCACATCAACTGATTCGAGTCCGGCGCACAAGCCGATACCCTTGAGCAGATCCACGGCCGAAATCATTGTGCCGGTTTTATTGTACTTTTCCCTGAAAGAGGAAAGCGCCGGTTTTTTTCCTTCACCCCAGAGCCATACCGAATTGGCAGGCCTTAAGCCCCGGGCTTTTCTGGCCTGGTTTACGGGATGGTCCTTAAGGATGTCATAGCTTTTCTTCATCAGGTCAAGCAGCAGCCCGGATTCTTCCTTTGGCAGGTAGCTTGTGATTTTCCTTTCCAGAATATCGTGGGGAGGTGTGCAGCCCAGCCCGGTCTTTCCATTGTTCCAGACCATGCAGTGCCTGTAGCTGATACCCGGATAAAAAGTGATATTTTCCTGTTTCGGAGCGTCGTTTACAGCTTTCATCAGAATGTGGGCTTCATCAGTTGAAATCTCATCCGAACTGTAGTCAATCATGGTCTTATCTTCGTATACGGCTTCGTCTTCGGATAAGTAGACCAGATTGCATCTGAGCGCCACATCAGTGGGAGAAAGCTCGATGCCCATACTGACCGCCTCCAGAGGAGAACGTCCGGTATAGTAGACTTTTGGGTTGTAGCCCATAACCGACAGGTTGGCGGCGTCGCTTCCGGGGGGTATCCCTTCGGGGACTGTCTTTACAAGCCCCACAGTTCCTTTTCCGGCCAGCATATCCATATTTGGCTTGTGAGCCGCCTGAAGCGGCGTTTTGTTATTAAGTTCCTGCATGGGATAGTCTGCCATACCATCCCCGAGAATTACGACATATTTCATAATCCTTACCTCCCTTGTACCGAAATGACGGCTTCATATATACAAAAGTTTCAAAGCTTCACACCGGAGACCTTCGCCCAGGTATCCTTCAAACCAACAGTACGGTTGAAAACCGGCTTGCTACCGGTAGAGTCGCTGTCAACACAGAAATAACCCATTCTCAAAAACTGGAATCTCTCACCTGGCTTTGCCTTTGCCAGATCAGGCTCAACCATGCAGCTGTCAAGTATCTCAAGTGACTCAGGGTTTATATTTGACCTGAAATCCTGGCCTTCTTCAACGTCCTCGGGATCGGTTTTCATAAATAAATGATCATACAGCCTGACTTCGGCCTTTACCGCATGCGACGCCGATACCCAGTGGAGAGTGCCCTTTACTTTTCTGCCGTCGGGGGAATTTCCGCCTCTTGAAGCGGGATCGTAGGTACACCGAAGCTCCGTAATTCCGCCGGTAGCCTCATCCTTTACAACGCTTTGACAGGTTATGAAATAGGTGTTCTTGAGGCGGACCTCCCGTCCCGGCGCAAGACGGAAGAATTTATTTGGGGGATTTTCCATGAAATCCTCCTGCTCAATATATATTTCTCTTGAGAAAGGCAGCTTTCTTGTGCCCATCTCAGGGTTTTCGGGATTGTTCTCAACGTCGAACCATTCCACCTGGCCTTCAGGATAGTTTTCTATCACCACTTTCAAGGGCTTCAAAACCGCCATGACCCTTGAAGCGCTGAAATTCAGGTCGTCCCTGATACAGTGCTCCAGCAGGGCGTAATCCACAAGGCTGTTGTTCTTGGCTACGCCTATTTTTTCACAGAAGGTCCTGATGGAGCCGGGAGTGTAACCGCGCCTTCTCAAGCCTGAAATAGTAGGCATTCTGGGGTCGTCCCAACCGTTGACATATTTTTCATTGACCAGTTGCAGCAGCTTGCGTTTGCTCATCTGGGTATATGCAAGATTCAGCCGCGCAAACTCGATCTGTCTCGGCTTTGCAGGCAAATCAACATTGTCTCTTACCCAGTCGTACAAGGGCCTGTGATCCTCAAACTCAAGCGAACACAGGGAGTGGGTGATACCCTCCACCACATCCTCAATTGGGTGGGCATAGTCATACATGGGGTAAATACACCACTTGTCGCCCGTCCTGTGGTGATGGGCCCTGAGAATCCTGTATATTACAGGGTCACGCATATTTATATTTGGCGAAGCCATGTCAATTTTGGCCCTCAGAACCTTTGAACCGTCCGGAAATTCGCCGTTTCTCATTCTCTCAAATAAATTCAGATTTTCCTCAACGGACCTGTCCCTGTACGGGCTGTTTTTTCCGGGCTCGGTGAGAGTGCCCCTGTGTTCTCTGATCTCATCTGCAGAAAGGTCGCAGACAAAGGCCTTTCCGGCCTTGATGAGCTTGACTGCGCAGTCGTACATTATTTCAAAGTACTCTGAGGCGTAGAACATGCTGTCCCAGTTGAAGCCCAGCCATCTTACGTCTTCCTGGATGGATTCCACGTATTCCACGTCCTCCTTGCTGGGATTTGTATCGTCAAAGCGGAGATTGCATTTTCCGCCGTATTTGAGGGCTGTGCCGAAATCTATGCATATGGCTTTTGCATGCCCTATATGCAGGTATCCGTTAGGCTCGGGCGGAAACCTGGTACAGACAATATTGTCCGGAACTTTTCCGGCCGCAAGATCCTCATCAATAAAATCGTAAATAAAATTTGAGGCTGTATTATTTTCTTCTTCATTTACTGGGTTGATTACTTCATCGGACATAATATTCTCCATTCCGCCGCCGCTGACGGCGACTTAAATAGTTATAAAAACCTCCTGCTATATGGCGTTTTTAAGCTTGTCGATTCCGGTTCTGATCCTCTTGAGAGTTTCTTCCCTGCCAAGAATATCGGCTATTTCAATTGCGCCCCCGGGAGTGACTGCCTTGCCGGATATTGCGGTTCTGATTGGCCACAGCATCAGGCTGTTTTTGATTCCGAGGCTCTCAATGTGCGCAAATATTTTTTCGTGTATGGCGTCAAAGTTCCAGTCAGAGATTGACTCCAGGACCGGATATGCCGACTCCAGGCTCTCCAGGGAGTTTTCCAGCGTGGTTTTGCTCTTTTTATGGACATACATTTCAATATCATAATCTGGCAGAGCATCAATGAAATCAATATTATCCGGTATTGTATTCAATACCTCGGTCCTCAGTTGAAGCAGCCTGCTCAGCTTAAGAGTGTCGGTATTTTTATTTGAAATGGCCTTCTCATAATAGGGCAGCGCCAGCTTGTGAAATTCCTCAACGGGCATTTTCCTGATATATTCGCCGTTCATCCAGGTGAGCTTGTTTATGTCGAATATGGCGGGGGATTTGCTGATACCCTTTATATCAAAAGTCTCCTCCAATTCCTTCAGTGTATAGATCTCCCTGGTGTCTCCGGGGCTCCAGCCCAGCAGGACCACATAGTTTACAATGGCGTCAACCAGGTAGCCCATATCAATCAAATCCTCAAAGGACGGATCACCTGCTCTTTTGCTCATCTTTCTCCCGGAACCCGTGAGTATCAGGGGAACGTGCACATAGGTGGGAATATCCCAGCCGTAAGCCTGATAGAGAAGGTTGTACTTGGGGGTTGAGGCCAGGTATTCATTTCCTCTCACAACATGAGTTATGGCCATCTGGTGGTCGTCAATAACATTTGCAAAATTGTATGTGGGCAGGCCGTCGGTTTTTATGAGTATCTGATCGTCCAGCTCGCTGTTGTCCACGGTAATGGTGCCGTAAACCGCGTCCTCAAAGCTGGTGCTTCCGGTGTCCGGCATTTTCTGCCTTATGACATAGGGTTCGTTGCCGGCCAGCTTCTGCGCGATTTCTTCCTTTGAGAGCTTCAGGCAGTGACGGTCATATCTGTGGCCGTGTCCGGCGGCTTCCTGCTCATCCTTCAGCGCGGCAAGCCTTTCCTTGGAGCAAAAGCAGTAGTACGCATGTCCTGTTTCAACAAGTTTTTTTGCATAGTCAATATACATGCCTTTGCGCTCGCTTTGCACATATGGGCCGTAGTCTCCGCCTATGTCGGGGCCTTCATCGTGTACCAGGCCCGCCAGCTTCAGGGTGTTGTATATAACGTCAATGGCGCCTTCCACATAGCGTTCCTGGTCGGTATCCTCTATTCTCAATATAAATTTTCCGTTGTCCTTTTTAGCTATCAGGTACTCATATAATGCAGTTCTTAAATTACCGATGTGCATGTAGCCTGTCGGACTCGGCGCATATCTGGTTCTGGTTTGCATTTTGTCAAACTCCCTTCCGTATTATAGTAGTAAATAAATGAACAAAGGTGGCAAAGCCCCTCAGTTCGCACAACTAGACAAAATAAAAAACCTTCCGTCCATTTGCAGGACGAAAGGTTGATCTTCCGCGGTACCACCGTGCTTGGCAAAGCCCACTCAAGGAACTGATAATTAATTCCTTTATCTCTGTAACGGGAGTTGCCCGTCAGGCCTACTTCATAAAGTCAACAACCGGCGTCCAGCCAATGGAGGACTTTCAATGTTTCTTGGGCCTGAAGCTCGGATACCTGTTTCCATCAGTGTCCATACCGGATTCCCACCACCGCCGGCTCTCTTTAATAAGACTTAAAGACGTACTTATTATCGTCATTGCTAATAAATATCTGTTGTTCTCATATTATATTATTTTGAACAAATATGTGTCAAGGTTTCTGTGTTATTTTAACATATCCAGTAATCCTTTAATACCTTTTTCATCAAAATTTGCCATATCCTTATAATAATCCACTTCGTCCTTGACCATATCATTTAAAAGGCTTTGGGCGAGCACGTCCACAGGAGCCACATCATCGGTAAACACCAGCTTCGCTTCGGTTACTTCCTGCAAATTCTGACTTACGTATTCCGATACGTTGACCAGAGGATTTGCGGGATCCAGCCTTGAAATATTATTCTCAAAATTGTTTAGCATGTCACTGTCGTTTGAAGCGAATAGCAGGACATTTGTACTGTTGCTGAGGTCGCAGGTGTACACCCTGTCCATGACGCTTTTGACAGTCTGGGAAAGGTATTGGTTTATAGGGTTGTCGCCTTTGGACTTCATATTTATATTAAGTATAATGATCCCTCCGGGCTTCAGATGCTCCGAAACCTTGGTGAAGAATTCCTTTGTAGCCATGTGAAAGGGTATGGTTATATCGTGAAAGGCGTCTACCATTATAACGTCATACCGGCCGCAGTTCTTATCCGAAAGAAAGGTTCTGCCGTCAGTCTCATATATGGTTGCCTCGTCGTCCTTAAAATCAAAATATTCCCTGGACAGTTTAACGATTTCGGGATCGATTTCGACGGCATCTGTTTTAATATTGGGATAATATATTTTGGACTGCTTGGCATATGTACCGGTGCCGTTGCCCAGGACCAGGAGATCAAGCTTTCCGGCGGGATCCAGATCTTTTATGAACTGGGGGGCCATCAGGGCGTAATCATAATACAAACCCGAGAGCTTGTTGTCCTTTTTATACACCGACTGGACACCAAAAGCCACATTGGTGGAAAGGTATACCGAATCTTCATCCTCCGATACCTGAAGGTAGTTGTACTGGGAGTCCTTCTCAACCAGGCAGTCCTTCCAGAAGGCATAGGAGTCCGAAAGGGGCAGTGTCAAAAGTACAAGTATGATTATGGAGCTTATAATGGTTTTCAGAAATCTTGACTTTCTAATAATGAAATATATGAGACATATCAGGTTCAGGACCATTGAAAAAATCAGAAAGGTCTTGCTGGTGCCCACCAGAGGTATCGTCACAAAAGTGGGCAGGAAGGTCCCTATAATGCTGCCGATGGTATTCATCGCATATATTTTGCCGGCGGTTTTTCCCGTATTTTCAATATCGGTAACGCCCAGTTTAACCAGATAGGGTGAAACCATGCCGAGGGCCACTAAAGGCGCCGAGAAGATTATGAGGCAGGACAGGGCTGAGCCGGTAACCAGCAGGTTGTTCGGCAAAAATAAAATAAGCAGCCCGCTAATGGCCGTGACCAGATATTTGCCTACAAAGGGTATCACCGCTATCCACAATGCGGCAGCCCAGATAAATAAATATAACCTGTTCATGCTGTTATGCTTGTCCGCGGACCTGCCGCCCAAGACATTGCCTATACTCAAAGAAATCATTATAAGTCCTATAATGACCGTCCAGATTATCTGGGAGGATCCGAAAAAGGGTGCCAAAAGTTTTGAAGCGCTGAGTTCAACCGCCATTACCGACATTCCGCAAAAGAATGAGGTGGCATATAAAAGAAAATTTTTCCCCATGTATTCTATCTCCTGACTCTAAGAATTTATTCCATACTCCTGCTTTTAAGGTTCTCTATTCTGATTTCTGAATTCTGACTCCTGAATTCTTAATAAATAGTTTATACTATATCTGCCTATTTGTGAAATGTTAGTTTTCCTGCAAACTGGTTTAAATTAAAAGTTAATTTTATCTTGTATACAATGAACAAGTTGTATATAATAAAAGTGGTGCGTATACTTGGTTTCAGGTATTATGACCAGGTGACAATAATAGATTACTTAAATAAACTAAATAATAAAACATATCAAGGCCGCAATATTTGAAGTTAGATCCAATGATATTGCCTTAATAAGGAAAGGGGACTGTAAAATGAATTTTTTAGAACAAATTGTGAGCAGGGCAAAAAAGGATATCAAAACCATTGTACTTCCTGAAAGTACTGATATCAGAACGCTTGAGGCTGCCGCAATGATTCAGAAGCAGGGAATTGCCAACATCATACTGATTGGCAACAAGGAAAAAATAAAAGAGCTGGGAGGAGATCTTGACATATCAAAGGCAAAGATCGTTGATCCGGCTGATTTTGATAAATTCGACGAGTATGTAAATACTCTTTATGAGCTGAGAAAAGCCAAAGGGATGACAATGGAACAGGCAAGGAAGCTCTTAAGCGAAAATGTCCTGTATTTCGGAATAATGATGGTAAAAATGGGAGCCGCCGACGGAATGGTTGCCGGAGCAATAAATTCAACAGGCAATACCTTGAGGCCGGCTCTTCAGATATTGAAAACCGCTCCGGGAGCAAAGCTGGTATCGGCTTTCTTTATCATGGTGGTTCCTGATTGCGAGTACGGAGAAAACGGAGTATTTGTATACGGAGACAGCGGGCTGGTTGAAAATCCCAATGCCGATGAGCTTTCGGAAATCGCCATCGCATCTTCAAAATCCTTCAAAACTCTTGTACAGGCAGAGCCTGTTGTGGCAATGCTTTCCTATTCAACTTACGGAAGTGCAAAAAGTGAATTGACAGAAAAAGTAGTTGAGGCGACCAGGCTGGCAAAGGAAAAAGCTCCCCAGCTCCAGTTGGACGGCGAACTGCAGGCAGACGCCGCTATCGTAGCTTCCGTTGGAAAATCAAAAGCACCCGGAAGTTCCGTGGCAGGAAAGGCCAATGTTTTGATATTCCCGGATCTCAACTGCGGAAACATTTCATACAAGCTTACCCAGAGGCTCGCAAAGGCTGAAGCCTACGGTCCTATCATCCAGGGACTTGCAGGGCCTGTAAACGACCTTTCCAGAGGCTGCAGCGCGGAGGATATAGTGGGAGTTGTGGCTATAACCTGTGTTCAGGCTCAGAACAGGTAAAATGGAAAGTTCAGCCGGAAGTACCGATCAGATCTTAAAATTCAAAGATGATATAACCTAATAAAAATGAAATGGCAGGGACAATGAATTAAATCTTATCCGTATGCGGAACAGGATAATTCATTTTCCCCATGCCGGAAAAGGAGATAAAAATGAAAGTTCTGGTTATAAACGCAGGAAGCTCTTCATTAAAATACCAACTGATTGATATGACAAACGAAGCTGTTCTGGCAAAAGGTCTTTGCGACAGAATCGGAATAGACAATTCATTTGTAAAGCAATCAAGAGGCGAAGAAGAAGCGGTAGTAATCAACAAGGTGCTGAAAAATCATAAAGATGCGATACAGGCGGTAATAAGCGCTCTTACCGACGACAAGATCGGAGTCATTAAAAACATGTCGGAAATATCGGCTGTGGGACACCGCATAGTTCACGGGGGAGAGAAATTCAACAGCTCAGTGGTTATCGACGACAAGGTAATGGACGCCGTAAGAGAATGTATTGACATAGCTCCGCTCCATAACCCGCCCAATATAATAGGTATAGAAGCATGTCAGCAGATCATGCCAAATATTCCGATGATAGGGGTTTTTGACACCACATTTCATAGCACAATGCCGGATTATGCGTATCTTTATGCCATTCCGTATGAATTGTATGAAAAGTACGGCATAAGAAAGTACGGTTTCCACGGCACATCACACAAGTATGTATCTGAAAGGGCCGCAGAAATGCTGGGTAAACCTCTCAGCAGCCTGAAGATAATCACATGCCACCTCGGAAACGGTTCAAGTATTTGCGCCGTAAACAAGGGCAAATCAGTGGATACCTCAATGGGCTTTACTCCTCTGCAGGGGCTTGCAATGGGAACCAGAAGCGGAACCATCGACCCTGAAGTAGTCACTTTCCTCATGGAAAAGGAAGATCTTACGGTCAAGGGCGTAAGCACCCTGTTAAACAAAAAGTCCGGCGTTCTTGGAATATCTGGCGTAAGCAGCGATTTCAGGGATCTGCACGCCGCATCCGAAGAAGGAAACAAGAGGGCTCAGCTTGCTATTGATATTTTCTGCTATGGTGTTAAGAAATTCATAGGCGAATATATAGCTGTAATGAACGGAGTGGATGCTGTCGTATTTACAGCCGGCGTGGGAGAAAACAACTCGGTGGCCAGAAAGCAGATTTTATCCGACCTGGATTTCTTCGGAATCAAAATCGATGATGAGAAAAACAAGTTGAGAGGCCGGGAGGTAGACATCAGCGCGGCGGATGCAAAAATCAGAACGCTTGTTATTCCCACAAACGAAGAACTTGCCATTGCAAGAGAGACTTTAAGGCTTTTGAAATAAATTTCTTCATTATTATATACAGGCTGTTAATACTTTAAGAATAATGTACAATACTTATATAAAGATTATATAAGTTATATTATATGTATATTATATATAGCCGCATATCAGGCAATAATATATTTCAGGTACGCCCCGGCGTACCTGTGCGCCGGTTTTATACGGGGCAAGGAGAGATAAACCGCTTTGCTGAAATTGAATCATTGACAAAAGGTGTATTAGTTAGTATAATATCACTTGTCGGTTTTTTAAGAGGTTGCTAATGAGAGTAAATGTGTCTGATATTGTTAAAACTGAAGGAGAGGGAGTTGACGTCGATTTTTTCGGCGACTTGCCTGGATTACAGGAGTATGATACTCCTGTGGAGTTTAAACCTTCATTTAAGTTTACCGGACGCATTGTTAATTTAGGCGGTCTGTTAAAACTAAGCGGCAGTCTTCATTTTGAATTCAGTGCAAACTGCTTGAGATGTCTGACGCCTGTGGAAACAGCGGCGGATATCAAAGTGGAAGAGAGCTTTGTGGAAGCTTCAAAATCAGAAGATGTTGATGCTTATACATTTGAAGGCAATGTTGTGGATATTGATAAGCCGCTTATGGACAACATAATTCTTGCACTGCCCATGAAAATTTTGTGCAGTGAAGACTGCAAAGGCCTGTGCAAGACATGTGGCACAAATTTGAACATAAAAAATTGTAATTGTGATGAACATGAAATAGTAGACCCAAGAATGGAAATACTTAAAGATTATTTCAAGTAGGTTTCTACTAGAAATGGTGGAGGTATTCTTCATTATTTCTCAGGTTGCATTTAGTAGGGAGGTGTTATAGATGGCAAATCCAAAGCGTAGATGGTCCAAGGCTAGAACAGGTAAGAGAAGGTCCCAGTGGAAGCTGGCGTCGCCAACTCTGGTAAGCTGCCCACAGTGTCATGTTTTCAAGCTGCCTCACAGGGTATGTGGTGAATGTGGATATTATGATGGCAAACAAGTAATCAAAGTAGAAGCTAAATAATAATATGTATGTCATTGAGGAACAAACTTGGAGAGCAGCAGGATTAGTCTTGCTGCTTTTTGATTGTGTGCCGGCCTGGAGGCCGCGGCAATTATAGGATGGTGTATCATTTGAGCAACAAGGTAAAAATATGCACGGTGCAGCCGGGAAGCATAGCTGAGGAAGCGGGAATAGAGGCGGGCGACAGCCTGCTGTCAATAAATAAAGAGACTGTAAAGGATATTTTTGATTACAGGTACTATCAGGCCTCCGAGGAATTGGTACTGGAAATAGAAAAGCCCGACGGAGAAATATGGGAGATAGAGGTTGAAAAGGATGAGAGTGAGGATCTGGGCCTTGAATTTGAAGATTCTCTCATTGACGGAGCAAAAAGCTGCACCAATAAATGCATTTTTTGTTTTATAGACCAGCTTCCAAAGGGCATGCGGGAAACCGTATATTTTAAGGACGACGATTCAAGGCTGTCTTTTCTCACGGGAAATTATGTGACATTGACCAATATAAAAAATGAAGAGCTGCAGAGGATAATACATTACAGGATGTCCCCGATAAATGTGTCCGTACACGCCACAAATCCCGAGCTGCGCAGGTTTATGCTGGGAAACAGGTTCGCTGGAGACGTCCTGGACAAAATAAAAATGCTTACGGACAGCGGCATAGAAGTTAATTGCCAGATTGTACTGTGCAGGGATATAAACGACAATCTGGAGCTTGAGCGCACCATAGGGGAGCTGGCTCAGCTAAGCCCGGGTATAGGCAGTGTTTCGGTAGTTCCGGTTGGAATAAGCCGGCACAGGGAAAATTTATATCCGCTTGTACCCTATGACCGGGAGAGCAGCAAAAGGGTAATAGACCAGGTGCATAAATGGCAGGATAAGCTTTTGAAGGAAACGGGCTCTCGTTTTGTATACCTGGCCGATGAATTTTATATAAATGCCGATGCCGATATTCCCCGGTATAAGGACTATGAAGGTTTTCCCCAGATAGAAAACGGGGTGGGGATGGCGGCCTCCTTTATAAAAGAAGTGCATGACGCGTTAAGGAACAGAAAAGGAACCTCTCTGGCGTCCGGAAGAAGGATAAGTATTGCAACAGGTAGACTTGTCCATAAAATTATAATACAATTGGTAGAAGAAATAAAATCCAAATATACCGGACTGGATGTCGAGGTATACGGCATAGAAAATAAATTTTTCGGCCCCCATGTGACAGTGTGCGGTTTGCTCACAGGACAGGATATCGTAGAACAGCTGAGGGGAAAAGAACTGGGGCAGGAGCTGTTATTAAACAGAAGCATGCTCCGTGCGGGAGAACAGGTACTCCTGGATGACTACACCGTAGAAAGGCTGGAGGCCGAGCTGAAAATCAGCATCCGTATCGTGGAAAGCGGCGGAGCCGATTTTGTAAATGCATTAATTGGAAAGTGATGTAAATACTAATAAAAAATATTGAGGTAGGAAACAGTTAAGAGCGGTTCTCTGATTTCTGTTCTCTGACCTCTGGAACTGAGGTGTAAGTTTTGGGTAAGCCCGTTGTCGCAGTTGTCGGCAGGCCTAATGTAGGTAAATCCACTTTTTTCAACTATATAGCAGGAAGCAGAATATCCATAGTGGAAGATACTCCCGGAGTAACAAGGGATAGAATATACACGGAAATCGAGTGGAGAAGTAAAAAATTCACATTGATTGATACCGGCGGAATAGAGCCATATTCCGAGGACATTATAATGCAGCAGATGAAGCGGCAGGCGGAAATAGCCATTGAAACCGCCGACGTCATTGTTTTCATGGTAGATGCAAAAGAGGGTATGACTGCCACCGATAAGGAAGTGGCCACAATGCTGAGAAAATCCCAGAAGCCTGTTATACTCACTGTAAACAAGGTAGACAGGGTAGGAGATCCGCCGCCGGAGGTATATGAATTTTATAATCTGGGCATGGGGGATCTGGTCACTATTTCCTCGGTGCACGGATTGGGAATGGGAGAGCTTCTGGACGCTGTATTTGAACATTTCCCGGAGGATTCGTCTGCTGAAGAGGAAGACGACGTTATCAGGGTGGCGGTGGTGGGCAAGCCAAATGCGGGGAAGTCTTCCCTGATAAATTCAATTCTGGGCGAGGACAGGGTCATTGTAAGCAATATTCCCGGAACTACCCGGGACGCCATAGACACACAGGTGGAAAACAACGGACAGAAGTACACTTTCATAGATACCGCAGGCATCCGGAAAAGAAGCAAAATAAACGAGACCATAGAGAAGTACAGTACTATCAGGTCCTGGACCGCCATCGAGAGGGCCGACGTATGCCTTATAATGATAGACGCCGTGGACGGAGTCACGGAGCAGGATACTAAAATTGCCGGTTATGCACATCAACAGGGAAAGGCATCTATTATAGTAATAAATAAGTGGGATCTCATCGAAAAAGAGACAGGCACGCTGGAGGAATACAGGAAACAGGTTCATGAAAAGCTTGGGTTTATGACTTATGCCCCCGTACTTTTTATTTCCGCTAAAACCGGACAGCGGGTAAATAAGATATACGAGCTTATAAAGTTTGTTGCGGATCAGTCTTCCTTCAGAATTTCAACAGGCATGCTCAATGACCTGGTAAATGAAGCGGTGGCCATGGTACAGCCTCCTTCGGACAAGGGGAAGAGACTGAAAATCTATTACATGACCCAGGCCGGGATCAAGCCTCCGTCATTCGTTGTATTTGTAAATGACCTGGAGCTGTTCCACTATTCCTATGAGCGGTATCTTGAAAACCAGCTCAGAAAAAATTTCGGGTTCGAAGGCACTCCTATACGGTTTATTCATAGACAACGGGACAGAGAAGAATAATTGAGCCTTATTCGGGGCGGAAACGGCGGATGTATATGGGATTTTTTATAATAAAGCTTGTAATAGCTGTAATTATCGGATATCTTCTGGGAAGCTTGAATACTTCCATAATTGTCGGGAAGTTGTACGGAACTGATATACGCAAGCATGGCAGCGGAAATGCCGGAACCACCAATACTTTGAGGACTTTGGGAAAAGCCGCGGCCGCAATGGTTTTAGCGGGAGATATATTAAAGGGAGTTATTGCGTATATTATTGGTAACATAGTTGTAAATACCATTCCGGAGACAATTACGTTAAATATTGCTGGAATCGGAGGAATGGCAGGAGGAATTGCGGCGATTGCAGGGCACAACTGGCCCGTATATTTCGGTTTCAAAGGCGGAAAGGGAGTTCTTACTTCTATTTCAGTTGTAATGATGATGGACTGGAAGCTGGGACTGATACTGCTGGGCATATTCGCTGTTATTGTGGCCGTGACGAGATATGTTTCTCTGGGTTCGATTGTGGCCTCTGTAGCGTTCCCTGTAAGTGCGGTAATCAAGGGGAACAGCACCGTATTTATCATTTTTTCCGCAATATTGGCGGTACTGGCTATTTCAAGGCATAGCGGGAATATAAAAAGACTGCTTAACGGTACCGAAGCCAAGTTAGGTGAAAAAAAGAAGGTTTAGGTAATTAACACGGGAAATGGGTATATAAATTTATAGATAACAGTTCGGGAGGTTTATATGAATAGAAATGTTGCGATTGTCGGAGCTGGAAGTATGGGAACAGCAATGGCGGTTTTGTTGTCCAAGAACGGAAACAATGTGAGGCTGTGGTCGCCTATGAAGGATGAGATAAGCATGCTCAAGGCCAATATGGAGCATATCACCAGGCTGCCCGGAGTTAAAATACCGGAAGGTGTTGAGTTTACCACAGATATCGGTTTTGCGGTAAAGGCTGCGGAAATCGTCGTTCTTGCCGTTCCGTCACAGACAACAAGGCAGAACTGCAAAACTCTTTCAGCTATTATTCCCAAGAGCACCATTGTGGTCACCTGCTCAAAAGGTATTGAGGATAAGACCTGCAAGCTGCTTTCCGAAATAATGCGGGAGGAGCTTCCTGAAAATAATATAGCGGTATTGTCGGGGCCAAGCCATGCAGAGGAAATAGCAAGAGATATCCCAACTACTGTGGTAGCCGCCTCTGATAAAATTGAAGTTGCCAGATTTTTACAGGACCTGTTTATGGCGCCGAATTTCAGAGTATATACAAATACGGATGTAGTGGGTGTTGAGCTGGGGGGAGCCCTGAAAAACATAATCGCCCTGTGCGCCGGAATTTCAGATGGTCTGGGCTATGGCGACAACACCAAAGCCGCACTTATGACCCGCGGAATCGCGGAGATTTCCAGGCTGGGAGCCGCAATGGGCGGAAACGCCGATACATTTTCAGGCCTGACCGGTGTAGGAGACCTTATAGTTACCTGTACCAGCATGCACAGCAG
>JAEWSZ010000135.1 GCA_023397905.1 Bacillota bacterium
CTTCTGTCCTGTGCCTGGGAGATTTCTTGACCTGAACGGCCGCTTTGGTTATGGCGGAGATAACATCAACTTCAAACTGGCTCCTCAGGGAATTAACCTTTGAGTACAGCTCTCCCTTTTCAGTTGCAATATATTTCGGAGGCAGCTCATTTAATGCCAGAGCGGCTATATCCATAACACAGGTATTGCATTTGCACATGTCCATGTCTTCAAGTACACTGTCCATCAGGTTAAAAACCACTTCTTCCATATAATTCTTAATAGTGACCATGTTAAACCTCCCGGCTGAATCAGCCATAAATTGTCCATCCTACAACGCTAATCTTTACAGTACAATAAAATATTCGTTACTGATTTTATAAATCCTCTATTTTATTTACAAGACTTAATATTTCCGAGGATTGCTGATAGGATACCGTGTTTCCGGTCCATATCTCAAAGGCCAGAACTCCCTGATTTATCAGCATTCCAAAGCCGTTTCTTATTTTGCAGCCGCAGGCCTCGGCCTGTTCCAAAAACCTGGTTTTCCCGGGAGTGTATATGACGTCGTATACCAGCTGTTTTTTTCCAAAAACAAAATCGTAATTAAACGGTGTGGCTGCTCCGTATGTACTCATGCCGGCAGGCGTGGTATTGACAATAATATCACTCTGTTCCAATTCCTTCTGAAATTCAGGAGCCTCGGGCGTTATGCCGTAAACCCGGGAGTGGCCTAAATTATCTACGGCCAGTTCAACGATAGCCTGAGCATTCTGCAGGGTACGGTTTACAATGGTAAGGCGCCCCGTGCCTTCGGCGGCCAGCTTGACCGCCAAAGCTCTGGCAGTTCCGCCGGCTCCCAGGAGAGTCACCCTTTTACCCTTGAAATCTGTGTCAAAGGCGCCTGTAAAATCCCTTACAAAACCGTCTGCGTCGGTATTATATCCCTTCAGCCTGCCGTCTGAAATCTTAACGGTGTTCACTGCTCCCATCAGTAAAGCCTCCTCAGAGACATCGTCAAGATATTTTATTATGTCCTTTTTATGCGGTACCGTCACATTAAAGCCCGCAAAATTCTGCGCCTTCAATCCTTCCACCGCTTTTTCCAGCTCCCGCGGATTTACAGGGACCGGAACGTATACCGCATTCATGTTGAATTCCTTAAATAATGTATTGTGAATAAACGGAGATTTCGTATGCTCTACCGGCCAGCCTATCAATCCGTAAAGCACCGTCTTGCCGTTAACTGAATCCACCAATTCCAAGAGCACTCGCCTCTTTCCTGTTTTTCTGAATATACCGTATATCTATATTTATAAACGATTTATAAACGCTTGCTTTTTTTATACTTTTTTTTCTCGAACTCCAGGCTGTTCTTTTTCCACTGGACTCTTTTTATGAGACTGGCTTCCAGCTCTTTTGCAAAGTTTTTCAATATAAATTTCTCCGGGCCTCTTTTCAGCCTGACATATAAAATTTCCTTCCTGTCGATGGGCTTTACAAGCACCGTAAACATATTTACCCTGTTCCCCCCCAGGATATCGGTAAAAATCTGGTCGCCCACCACAGCTATGTCCTCAGGCTCAAGCTCCAAAGCCTCCGCAGCTTTTAAAAACGCCTTTCCCGATGGCTTAAAGGCCCTGTGTATTGCGATGACGGCAATGTCTTTATTAAACCTGAGCACCCGTTTTTCGGCCGCATTTGACAGTATACACACCTTAAATCCCCGGCTTTTCAGCTCCGCTATCCAGCCGATCGCATTTTCATCGGCATCCTTGCTGTGCATGGGTACAAGCGTATTGTCTATATCCAGAATAAACCCTTTGATCCCTCTGTTTTTCAGCATATCCAGGTCAATGTGCCGTATACTTTCACAATATAAATCAGGGTAATATTTCTCAATCATCTAAGAAATTCCTCCGTTAATCTCCCATGGGTACCGCCATAACCAGTGGTCTGTGAAATTTAAAATGTATATCGTCCGGCGGGGAAAATATATGATTTTTGGTTGATACAGATCATTAGTCTCTCATATGATAGCAAATGGCAAAAACTTTTGCAACGGTCATGGGGAAGATTGTATATAAACAATATATGCAAAGGGGACCCGGTCCGGGAATTGCCGCAAAATAACAAAATTCAATATATGTGAAAATTAATTATATCCGGTCCTCTTCATCAAATGAGTCGCAGTGATTGACCGGTTTAAGAAGCATTTTTCACATATATTGAATTTTCAATTTGTTTTGCGGCAACCCTACACTCCCACACTTACTGTTTCAGGCAGAGTACTGCCGCCGTCTATAACTATCTGGGTTCCGGTTATGTAGCTGGATTCCCCGCAGCCCAGAAAAGCTGCCAACTCCCCTACTTCCTGCGGGTCTGCCAGGCGTTTCATGGGAACTGCCCCCGCAATCCCCTGGAGTACGGAATCCGGGTTGCTGCTGTCGGACTGCTTCGCTATGCTTCTGGCCATAGGCGTTATAACGTAGCCTGGGCAGATGGCGTTCACGGTTATATTAAAGGGGGCGGTCTCCACTGCCAAAGATTTTGTAAAACCCACCAGCGCCGCTTTGGTCATTGCATAAGCGACCTCACCGGGATCCGCCACCATATCTCCCGTTACCGAGGACATTACAATTATTTTGCCGCTTTTTCTGGATTTCATATACGGGAGCACAGCTTTAGTGGTATTCCACACGCCTTTTATATTGATATCGATATGATAGTCCCGGTCCTCGTCACTCATATCCAGAAAATTTCCAAGCTTGCACACTCCGGCATTGTTGACCAGAATATCCATCTGCCCGTATTTTTCAACGGCATTTTTTACGCACCCGCAGATACTGTCCGGATCTGATACATCAGCCTGCATTGCCGTTGCTTCAAAACCCTGCTTTTTAAGATCCGAGGCCAATTTCTCCACGGATTTTGACCTGGCCACCAGAACCAGTTTTGCCCCATGCCTTGCATATACTCTTGCTATTCCTTCTCCTATTCCTTTTGACGCGCCTGTGATCAGGGCGACTTTTCCTGTCAGTTTACCCATCTGCACCATCCTTTCAATTGGATAATATTTAAAATTGCCATATTGTAAATTCAATCTGTTAACGGATTTAATGGTTACCGCCGGTATTCCATCCGTTCATATGCTTATCTTTATCTTTTTATCTTCTTGTATATATGGATATATTTTTACAGGTATTTTAAAAGATATTTTTCGGCAAGCTCCACAGTACCCTTTGTGAACCCTATGCTCAGTTCCTTGACCGGATCGCTGTCGTAATGGCTTGCTATCCATGAAAGCAGCTGCAATCTTCTCTGCATGATGAAAGTGTCTATTTCCTTCATGTCCCTTTCTGTTATGGCGCCCACCTTTGAATAGCCCTCAAGCCAGGCTTTCACAAGGCTTTCCGTTACAGGCTTGTGTTCAATAAAGCTCACGGCGGAAGCAAGGTCATGCATAAACCAGCCAAATCCGCAATCATCAAAGTCTATTACCTTTATAGTTTTGTCTTCAACCAGCAGATTTGCCAGTCTCAAATCCGCATGTATAAGTCCGAAAGTTTCGGAGTTTCTGCCATATTTCTCCAATCGCTTTTTAATGACAGCTACCGCCTTTTCAAGTATATCCGCATATTCCGGAGTGAGATCGGCGGCGTCTCTCCAACTGCCCCATCTTGGACCGTCCCCTATCATGGAATCGAAATCCCAGGAAAAACGGTTCAGCTTCCCGGCTCCATTCCACATCTTGGCCTGCCGGTGGAGATATGCCGTGGTTTCTCCCAATTGCCTGAATTCCGAAACCAGGTTGTTTTCATCGCTTTCATCGGGAGCCGACCCCTCCAGGAATTCAAACATCATGCTTATATAGGTTTTTCCGCCTTCTTTTTCAGATATGAGCTGTACTTCATCTCCGTCCAGTCCCTTTATGGGATCAGCCACTATTATGGGCGTATATTTTTTTATTTCGGACAGCCACTCCAATTCGGCGTACAACTCTTCTATTGTGTGGTAACCCGGCCTGCTTATGCGCATGATGTATTTTTCCGCGGAGCTCCTGTTCTTTATCAGATATGTTATATTTTCGGAGACCTGCAGCAGCACGGGTTCATATTCTACCTCCATCCCATACTTGTACAGCGCATTCCCGGCCAGCCTGTCAAAAACCTCAATTGATTCCAATGACATAAAAATCCTCCTTTCCGATACATATTAAAATGCCTCAAACAAATGTTTTCCCGGACCCTATAACATAAAAAGGCGCATTGGCAGTATTTACAACCAATGCACCTTTGCATTTTGTCTTTTATTTATTTGGCTTTATTTAATTATTTGGCGGATCGATTTTTCATACCTGCGAAAGTATGTCCTTTTCCGCTTCCCTAATGCCTTTTGCCATCTTTTCAAGCAGTTCATCACAATATTCTTTCGTACAGAGAACCCCCGGCTTGAATTGCAGTACGGAGTTGTCCAGCATGGAGTAGATACCCCATACACCATTTTCATATAAATGCTGCATTACCGGGATCGCACCCTTTTTGCCCTTAAATACAAGTCCCATTATAGTGCCGTTTTGTCTGATGTCTATAAAGGTGTCCTTATTGTCGGCCTTTATTTTTTCAAGTCCGGCTCTTAAATAAGAAGAGACAAATTTTACATTTTCAATTGTTTCCGGCCTCTGCAGTATCTCCAGCACCTTCAACGCGCATATGCAGCCCAGTTCGGCGCCTCCGAAGGTGGACATGTGCGCGCTGCCGTCCTGCCTCAGCCAGGAGGACGCCTTCTCATTCATAATCACGGCTGAAATAGGATATATCCCTCCGCTCAAGCCCTTTGAAGTGACAATGATGTCGGGGTTTACTCCATATGTTGTAATGGCCCACATTTCTCCGCTTCGCATAAGGCCGGTCTGGACTTCATCGGCTATGTACAGTGTGCCGTATTTCTCGCATAATTTTTTAACAGCCGGTAAATACCCTTCTTCAGGCATGGGAAAGCCGTAGGTCGCGGGTATGGTCTCCATGATTACGCATGCGGCGTCCCCTTTTGACAGAGCTGCTTCCATGGCATTCAGATCATTTAACGGGACCTTTACATATTCCTCTTCAGGCCTGTCGGCCAGAAATATTTTTGAAAACCTGTCCGCGCCGGCGGCTACAGCCAATCCGGTGTGGCCATGATAGCAATTTTGAAGAGAGACTATTTTTCTCCTTCCGGTTGCATTTCTGGCGCATTTCAGAGAGAGATCCACAATTTCGCCGCCGCTGCTGCCGTATACAACATGCTTCATCCCCTCGGGTGACACTTTTATAAGCTCCTTTGCCAATGCGGCCTTTACTACCGACGGGAAATGATGATTTCCCATATCGCACTGGGAGGTCCCATCGATCAAAGCCTGTATTACCTCGGGATTTCTGTGTCCCAGACTGTATGTACCTCCGTTTATATGGACATCCATAAGTCTTTTCCCGTCCAGGTCCCAAAAATAATAGCCCTCCCGTTTGCCCATGACAAAATCTATTTTCAGGTCCAGCCATTCCTGCGTCTTTCCGGTGTTCCAATATTCCAGCGAATCACTGAAAACCTTGCTTTTGACAGCTTCCTCAAAAATTTTCATTATTTCACCTCATTCCCTTCAGATTTTAAATTATCTTCAGCAGTCCGAAATACTACAGCATTGAGGCTTCCACCCCGTCGGGATATTTCATTGCGTCTTCGATAATTTTTATGGAAGCGGCCAGGCCGATTCCGAATCTTTCCGCACCGGCGTCATTCATGAGAAGAAGAGTTTTCAGGTCGCGGATGCCTCCTGCTACCTTTATTCTGCAGCCGTCGCCAACTGCGGCTTTCATTACCTCAACATGGTGTACTGAGGTGGGGTCCTGTGAAAAACCTGTGCCGGACTTTACAAAGTTGGCGCCGCAGTCCATTACGATTTTACTTGCGGTAGTTATTTCTTCATCTGTTAAAAGCATTGCCTCGATTATTACTTTCATTGAGGTTCCTTCAGTGGCCTTTCTGACGGCCTTAATATCTTCTGCCACCTTGTCGTACCAGCCCTGCTTCAGCCAGCCAACATTCATTACCATATCCACCTGGTCGGCCCCGAGGCTCATAAAATATTCCGCCTCATGGACCTTGAATTCCGTGGTGCCCTGGCCTGACGGAAAGGAAAGAGAAGTGCCCAGTTCGGTATTCGTACCCTTTAATTTTTTTGAAAGATACTCTGAAAAACATGGCATTGCAAAACAGCAGCCTATGTCATATTTTTTGCAGGCATCAAGCATCTGATCTACCAGGTCCAGTGAAGTATCAAACTTCAGGACGCTTGCGTCGATTTTCCTGGCAATATCATGCGCGGTTAATTTCATAGTGATTCCTTCTTTCATCTATTTAAATTTTTTGTTGCCCATATAATGCTGCCAGCAATCAGGTGTGCATCTGTCTCAGTGCTCCGAAGGCTTTGCGGGTCTCAACCAGCTTTTCGGTATAATACTTGTCAAAGGTGGCGCAGCCCACTTCCTTCTGCCTTATCATCAATTCCAGGCAGTGCAGGCACAGGGTACAGTATTTGATCTGGTCCTCCCTGTTCTCCATGAGCTTCAGAGGTGTAAACGGATCTGCAAAAGACTGTCTTCCCAGGCCGATCATATCCACAATTCCCTCGTCTATGCATTGGGCGCCATAGCCGAACAGGGTCTTGTTCTCATCAGTCACTCCGTCTATTCCATTGCCTTTTCCGTTTTTGAAAACCGAAAAATGCGAACCGATTACCACTGTCCCGGGTTTTACGATTTTTTTGATCTGGCTGGCAAAGTAGCTGTGCAGGTATACAAGATAGGGGTGGTCCCTGTCGCATTCCACATAGCTTATATTCAAAGCGGGATGCCCTATGGTCTCCACAAAATAGCTTGCACCGCGCTCTTCAAGGCCTTTTATCAGCTCCAGAGGCTCGGTGAGATCCATTACCGGAGAAGTTGGTCCGGCAGAGCCGAATCCTCCCGGGAAACCTTCCCACAGCGAAATTTTTGAACCTATTAAAAAGTTTTTGTCATTTACGGCTTTGCTGATCCGCTCATAGAGCTCGTATGCAAACCTGCTTCTGTTTTCCCAGGAGCCTCCGTATTTCCATTTCCTGTCATTGTATGGCCTGAGGATCTGATTTCCCAGATAACCATGGCAGAACTTCATATCTATGCCGTCTGCGCCAGCTTCATGGGCGATTTTTGAAGCGAGGACAAATTCGTCGATCATTTTGTCCACGTCCTCCTCTGTCATCAGATCGCCGCCGAATCCCGGCAGCGGCTTTGGCGTCACCTTTCTGGAAAATGCGTCGTTGCTCAGCTCCCCCGAATGGGTCAGCTGGAATACGAAAAGCGCTTTAGGGTTTATTTCCTTCATTTTTGAAACAAAATTCTTAATTGCCTTTTCATTTTTAGGCATTATTGACAGCTGGCATTCTCTTGCCCTGCTGTCCAGCGTTATGGTTATGGCTTCAAGGTCTACCATTCCGAATTGACCTTTGAAAAGGTTTTCATACCGCCTATAAGTTAAATCTGTAGGGTTTCCGTCCTTGTCCGCATCTGTACATTCCATAGCATTTGCAAAAAACCTGTTCTGACATTCCAGATTTCCTATTTTAACCGGTGAAAGCAATTTGTTTTTGTAATCCATAATTTTTCCCTCCGTTTTTTATGATATTTTTGGGACTCCGCCTGTTGCATAAGTCATAATCACTTCTTCAGTGGCCGTTTCCCTGGGTACGATCCCTGAAATGCCCCCGTTGTGCATTACTACAATGCGGTCTGACATGGCTATTACCTCGGGAAGCTCCGAGGAAACCATGATTATACTCACACCGTTTTGTACCAGTTGCTCCATAAGCAAATAGATTTCATATTTAGCTCCTACATCGATGCCTCTGGTAGGTTCGTCCAGGATCAAAACCCGGCAGTTGGTGGACAGCCATTTTGCCAGGACCACCTTTTGCTGGTTGCCCCCAGAAAGTTCCTTGCACAGCTTGTCTGAATTTGTGGCCACTATTTTCAGTTCTTTCATATATTTATCCGCGATTTCTTTCTCGGCGTTAAAATTTAGAAATTTGCCTTTACGGGCATTCTTAAGGCTTGAAATAGTGATATTGTGCTTTATGCTTTGATTGAGGAACAGTCCCTGGTGCTTTCTGTCCTCCGTTGCAAATGCAAAGCCGTTTTTGACGGAATAGCAGGGATGCCTGTTATCCAGCTTTTGCCCGCAGAATTCAATGGAACCCGACTCAAATCTGTCCGCCCCGAAAATGGCCCTCATGACCTCGGTGCGCCCCGAACCCACCAGACCTGAAAAACCGAGTATTTCACCTTCGTGCAGTTGAAAGCTCACATCTTTGAACTTTCCCGAAGACAGTTTATTGACATTGAGTATGCAATCACGGTTCTGCCGGATTTGCCTTTCCGGATATGTATTGCTCAGCTCTCTGCCTATCATGCTCCTTATGAGCCAGGACTTGTCTATATCCTTTGTATATGCGCTTCCCACCTGCTTTCCGTCCCGCAGTATGGTCACCCTGTCGCATATGGCAAATATTTCTTCCAGCCTGTGGGAAATATATATGACTGTGATCCCCTCGTCCTTCAGCTTCCTGATTATGTCGAATAAAACGTGCATTTCCTTGTCTGTCAGCGCTGCGGTTGGTTCGTCCATTACCAGTATTTTAGCCTGCAGCGACAGGGCTTTTGATATTTCTATCATCTGCTGCTGCGCTACGCTGTAATTGCATACGGGCTGCCTGTAATCCGGAATCATTCCCTGACATACATAATCCAGCCATTTTGTTGCTCTCTCTTCTTCCTCTTTCAAGTTCAGCCAGCCGAATGTGGAAGCTTCGTGGCCCAGCAGTACATTTTCGATGACTGTGAGCTGGGGCACCAGGTTAAATTCCTGATAGATTATGGATATGCCCAGGTCTATGGCAGCCTGTGGATTTCCAATAGTTACGGGCAGGCCTTCCAGCTTTATGGTACCTTCCTCCTGCTTGTAGGCTCCCGACAATATTTTCATCAAAGTGGATTTGCCGGCCCCGTTCTCGCCCAGAAGTGCGTGCACCTCGCCTTTTTTCACTTTCAGATCTACATTGTCAAGGCATTTTACTCCGGGAAAGGATTTTGTAATACCCAGCATTTCAAGAGAATATCCGCTCATTTTTATCCCATCCTCTCTACTCTCAGGCAGTTTTATTTTTTCTCTGGGATAAAACCGCCACTAACACGATCAATCCTTTAATAACTATTTGCAGGTACGGATCGGCGTTTACGAGATTCAATATATTGTTCATAATCGCCATTATAAGCACTCCCGCAAGGGTTCCTACCATGGTTCCGGTTCCGCCCGCCATTGCCGTTCCGCCTATGACAACCGCCGCTATGGAATCCAGATCATAGCCGTTGCTGCCGTTGGGCTCGCCCACCCTGACCCTTGCGGCCAGCATCACACCTGCCATGGCTGCCGTGATTCCGCAGATCACATATGCGGAGACCTTGTATTTTTTCACCTTTATGCCAGACAGCCTCGCAGCCTCGGAATTGCTTCCGATGGCATAGGTATAGCGTCCGAAAATGGTTCTTTTCAGCACTATGGCCGCAGCTGCCAGCAGCAGGATGAAAAACAGCGCAGGCCAGGGTATTATTCCCGCAAGCGAACCCGAACCGAAGCTTTTCCAGAAGCCGGTCACAGATCCTCCGGGAGCGCCATGGGTATATATGTAATTGATGCCTCTTAAGACCTGCATCATTCCCAGCGTTATAATGAAGGGCTCCATACCCCTGTATACTATCATCAGGCCATTCAGCAGCCCTATAAGAGCGCCGATGGCAAGTATGCCTATCACAAGCAGAAAGGAAAGGTTTTCAAGGCCCTTGTCCGCCATTTTCTCAAATATCCTGGCCATCAGGCAGGCCGACAGTGCCATTGTACTGGTAACCGACAGATCAATTCCGCCCACCAGCAGCACTATTGTCATACCTATGCTGACCACGCCTACAATAGACGCCTGTCTTAGCACATTGGACAGATTTGAAAGGCTTAGAAACAGCTTTGGCGATGCAATGGTGGCAATAATGCACAGTGTTACCAGAGCCACGTATATTCCGCTGTTAGCAGGCAAATGGTATTTTTTTAAACTGAAAGCTGTTTTATTCGTATCATATCCCATCAGTTTGCCCCCCTGTCTTTGCGTTGCCGCATTCTTCCGCAAGTATTATTCTTTCTTTTATCTCCGGGCTGATCAAAACCTTGACCAGCTTTGGGTTGCTTCTCAATTCCTTTAAGGCTGCCTCCGCTTCCTCAAGAGGAACGACCATGGAAATAAGCGGCGTGGGATCCAGGCGCTTATATTTCAGCAGGGTGATGGCATCTCCCCAGTCATTTCCTATTCCGGCGCAGCTGCCGTTTATCTTCTTTTCAGCCAGTACGAAATCCACAGGGGCTATAGTGGCAAAATCGTCGTCGGAGCATATGCCGAAGGCCTCCACCGTACCGCCCTTCCTCACCATTTTCAGAGCCTGCTCGTAAGTCTTTGAAGTGCCCACGGCTTCGATGACATAGTCTGCGCCGATGCCGCCCGTCAATTTCATCACCTCCGCCACCACATCGGGTGTTTTGGTGGTATCAATGACATAGTCGGCGCACATGTCCAGCGCCATCCGGAGCCTGTCGGCCTTTGTGCCTATTACTATTACCGGCGCCGCGCCTCTGAGTTTTGCAAGGGCGCCGTGGATTATTCCAAGGCCGCAGCCTATGACCACAACGCTTGTGGCTATTTTGCAGTCCATATTCCTGGCCGCATGGAGACAGGCGGTAATGGGCTCTATAAAGGAGGCCTTGTAGTCGTCAACCTCGTCTGGTATCTTGTAAATATTCTGCCAGGGCACCTTTACGTATTCGGAGTAGCCTCCCGAGGTCTCGGCCGTATGTATGCCGATCTGCCTGAAGCTTTCGCACAGCAGGCCTTCTCCCCGCCTGCAGTAGTAGCAGGTCCCGCAGGTGAGGCATATGTCGGCGCTTACCCGCTCCCCTATGTTTATTCCCCTGACCTTGCTTCCCACTTCCGCTACGGTTCCGAAGAATTCGTGCCCGATCACCAGCGGGAGCAGTTTGGCCTCATCGGCATATTTCCCCGTATATGCGCCCCAGTCCGAACCGCAGATTCCGCAATATTTTACTTTGATAAGTACTTCATTTTCATCAATTACAGGTACGGGAACCTCTCTCAATTCCATTTTGTAAGGCTCCAGAAGCACCTGGGCCCGCATTTTTTTATCCATAACAGCCACTCCCTTTGCTTATGCTTATTGGGTAATTATCTTGTGAAAAGCTTGTCTGTTCTTCCTTCGTATGGTTCGTGTATCATCAATGGCTTCAGATAATTTATGGTCTTCTCTATTCCGTCGTTTCTGCTCATGGTCACATCCTCATGCTCATAGCTCAAAACACCGTTGTATCCCACCATAAACAGCTCGGTGATCACATTCCTCCAGTTTACGCTGCCCCAGCCGGGTATCCTGAATCTGAAAGAACGGTTCAGATCACCCCAGTTTCCCTGATACATCCAGTAGCCGCCCTTGTTCAGGTTATGCTCAACGATCTGGCAGTCCTTTGCATGGACAAGGACTATTTTATCCTTCATTTCATCTATAAAGGTTTCAACGCTTATTCCGGTGAAGAGGATATTTGCCGGGTCCAGATTGATTCCCATGGCCGGGTGGTTGCCGGCCAACTCAAAGCATCTCTGCGCCGAATAGAGATCGTAGATTATGTTGTTGGGATGGGGTTCAAACGCCACCTTTACGCCATATTCCTGAAATTTATCAAAAATGGGCACATATCTCTCAACAAATGCCGCTTCTTCGTCCGCCCAGCCTCCGGGATATGGCCAATCGTTGAATCTCCCGAAATTCCCGACTCCGGAAAAAGCGATGACCGCCGGAACCTCCAGAGCATTAGCCAGCTGAGCCGATCTGATGAGGCTTTTGGTCCCGAACTCTATCTGTTCTTCCTTAGTGCCTGGGCATACGGAAGCCACATCTTTCCCGTGGGGTCCCAGCACCAGTGGAGAATCCGCATGATTACTGATTCCGGACAAGGTCAGGCCGCAGTCCTTTATCATTTTCTTAAAATTCAACGCATTATTTCCCCTTAATAATTCATCCGGGTCAACCTGTCCGTTGCCTTCATAGGCCGGAATTTCCAGGGCTTCATAGCCGTATCTTGCGGCCAGTTCGGCAACCTCCTTTACAGGCAGCTCCGAATAATTCACTGCGCAAAATCCTACCTTCATAAATTCTCCGTTTCTTTGCCGAACCTGAAATTTAATGTGCAAGCAAAGCCACTTCCGGCAATAGATGGCCCGCGGTATTTTCATGTTCAATTAATAAGCTAAATCGTGGATTTAAGAATGACACTCAGAACTTCATTGTCCGACGGTCTGAATGTCATTCTTACAATCTTAAATAACAGTTCAGACTAAATAAATTTTCAGAATTTACATTGTGTAATCTGTTTCCTTACCATCCGGCAGATAATAATCATCTACATTGTCTATGGTAACTCTCACAACTTCCTTGTTGATCTGTTTTTCCGAAGGCGTATTTCCCTTCAGGCATTCAAGTGCGATATCCAGAGCATCTATGCTGCACCTTGCCGGGAATTGAGCCAGGCCGTATACTGTTCCGTCTTTTATTGCTTTGCAGACGCCGTTGCTGCCGTCTACATTTGTTATAACTATATGATCCGAGGTGCGGCCTGCTTCCTCAATAGCTTCAAGCGCGCCCATTGTAACGCCGCCGTCCTGTGACAGTATCCCGTCTATCTGTCCTGACGGGAATTTCATCAGGCTGTCATCCATAAAGTCCTTAGCCTTGCTGCGTTCAAAATCAGTGTACTGGCGGCCTATGATCTTTATATCTGGGTATTTCTGCAGAACCTCATCCCAGCCTTCCTTTATCAATCTGTCTGTGCTTGAACCGGCCATGGTGTCCAGAGCAATAAGGTTGCCCTTAGGCGCGCCGTTTTTCTTGATGAGGCCTTCCACCATCATCTCCGCAGTTGCTATGCCGCACTCTTTATCCGGATATGTAACAAAGGTAGTGTATTTATCGGTGCTGCATTTCCTGTCGAACAGGATAACCGGGATCCCGCTGTCATAGGCTTTTTCTATGCCGGGATTCACCGCGTCCTCAACTGACGGAGCTATTAAAATGGCGTCGAGATTTTTTTGAAGCAGTGATTCAATGTCGCTGTTCTGCTTATTCGCATCGTCGTTTGCATCTGTTTCTATTAACTCAATGTTTCTCTTTTTGCATTCCTCAACCAGCAAGTCGCGCATTTTAACACGCCATCCATTGGAAATTGAAGCGTTTGAAAAACCTATTCTGATTTGTTTCTCTCCGGAAGAAGTGCCGGCACTTTGA
>JAEWSZ010000164.1 GCA_023397905.1 Bacillota bacterium
AAAACCGCGGGTTGTTGTATCCTCCTGCATAAACCTGGTCTGAAGTGGGAGAAGGTCAATATTTTTCAAATCCATTTATATCACCCCTCCGTATACTAGAGTTATAGTATCGGCAGCCGCTATCTCATCATTTTCGATTTCTGTGTAGACAGGGCTTGTTATGTCCACCCGGAATGCGCCCTGGTTCAGTATGGGATTTTTTAGGCTATCCGGATTTACCGCCCGGCCAAGTTTGCCGCTCTGCCAGGCAATATACTGGTCTACGATCCCGCCGGGGGTTTCTATTGCATCCCGTATTGAATTTACCTCCGCCGCCCTTTCCCGGCTTATATAATATGTAAGCTCTATATTATACCCGATCTTTCCCGGCGCCGTGGCAAGGACTTGATCCGTCAAAGGACGCACCTTTTTATCGCTGCATATTTCCAGCACCCTGTCCAGCACTCCCTGTTCCGGAAGCTCTCCGCCTTTCATTAACACGGTGAGCTTCACCTGTCCCGGTGAGGGCGAGGTTGCGGAAACGTCCGAGATATTCTGATTCGCCGACTTGGCCCAGTAAATATATGCATCTTCCGGGCCTGCCGTGGACATCTTGGCAGGCGATTGCCGTATCCTCTCCCTGTACCCGGACCAGATATTTATGCCGTCGTCATCCTGTTCCACATCGGCTCCGCCCGCACTGGTATCAATATTTGCCACACTTACCACATAAGGGATGGGATCCACAAGCTTATTTATCTGCCCGGGCGCAAATCCGTTGTATTCCGCCCCCGCTTCCACGGCCTCCGCAAGGGAATCTCCGGTTATCTCTCCCGCCGGAATAACAATGTCCTGTGTGCTGATGAAGTACAGAGAGCTGTCCGGTCCTCCTCTTTTTCCGGCAGATATATATGTATCTTCCGGCCTGGCCCCGGACAGTGTAAACCTGAATGTGGTCCTGGCCTTCTGGGCCTGAAGCCTCGGAGTATTTGTCCTTTCACCCAGGGCATCCAGCAATGACCCTCTTGCGTATCTCAGCAGATTTTGCTTTCCCGAATCATTGATCGCATTATAAAGGGCGACTATTACAGGGACCTCGTTCAAAAGAAACTGCCTTCTTTCATCCCCGGGATAGAATACTTCCCCTGCGGACTGCTGAAATTGATTTATCAGATTATCCGCTATCTGCTTGCTGTCGGTTACCACAAAATTTATATCCGTCATATGTCTATCACCACCTTTAGCCGCATATTTCCTTCAATATCCGCACCGTCATACAAAACCTCTATTAAAGCCGCCCTGGGCTCACTCTGTGAAAGCATATCCGCTATTTCTGCCGTTGCCAGCGCGACAGCCTGGTCCGCAGGTTTATCTGTAAAGTTTCCGGATAAGCCCAGCGTCCTGTCATAGGCAACTTCATACTTCCGGGTCTTTAAAAGATTTGCAATATTTTGAATAATACGGCTATTCCCTTTTGTCCCCCAGGTTAACTCCATGTTTGATGAATCAATCGTAGTTATCATTTTTATGCACGCTTCCCTCTGGCTATTGCCTCTGAAACATTGGTATTTTCCCTTTTCTGTGAAGATTTTTCAGCATCGGAAGCAAGTGTAACAGCGCTTTTATCCGCCGCTCCGCCTTTAGCCGCCGGCATATCTGCCGCATATGAACCTGCACCAGCACTTCCGGCTCTGGCATACTCCTCAAATTCCAGCTCCAGGGTACCCTTTATGAGAGAACCTTTTTTATCGATCAAGGTGTCATTCAGGCTTACTCCCGTGAGAAGCCATTTGCCCCCCAGGGGCTTGCCGCCCAGTATAAAGCTCTGCGCTGTCTGCTTGTTCATAATGCTTTTCCAACTGTTGTATTCCGCCTGGACACCGTAACCAAAAGCTATGTTCAGCGGAACACTGAAGCTCATTGTTTCCAGGTCTGGCCCCTTTATATAAGTACTCGGCTTCTTTCCCGCAACATCCTGTTTTTCGGTCTGCAGGGTACTTCCGGTTGTAAATCCGGTCAGTGTATATACCTTCCTGTTGCTTACCTGAAAGGTCTTTCCAGCAAATGATGCTATTGCCATATCCGTCACCCCTTAAAACTTTGCTATCACCAGGCTGTCTGTAAAACTGTCTGAAAACACCGCCACAGCCACCATATCATTGACAGCCAGAGGGCCCGCGCTCCCGGCGACGGGAATTTCCGGCGTAATAACGCCGTCCCTGTCGGGAAGAATGACCCTGGCCCTTCTGATATCGTTGTCTACGCTTGATACCCGTCCCTTTAATATCATTAATATCCCTCCAGCGGTTTTCTCAGCTTCAGGACAGTTTTCCCATCCTTCAGCCTGTGGATAGCCTGTTCAATAAAATACTTTCCGTCGGCCAGCCCTACTTCGCCTATCTCCACACAACAGCCCGCCGTCAGCTGCGGGTCAAATTTGATCTGGATTCTTCCGGAGCGTTCATTTTTATTTGCAGCCCGTAAAAGGCCTCTGCAATATCTTTCTGCTTCGGCCAGACTGGCTGCGTATACCCGCGGCCGGAGCACCGGGCCTGCCGGAGCGGAGAGCGGTTTAATTTCCTTTGTTACGGAACCTGCCGACATGCCGGTGTTGATGGCACAGGCGGAATACAAGCCGGTGGAAATCATCTTGAATTCATAGTCTCCGTCAAACTGTTCCCGCAGTATTTTCTTCACCGCGGCCCTGGACTCATAAACCTGTTCATTGTAAATAACCACCTTGTTATCGCATATTTTAAGCGCGTAACCTTCCAGAATGCAGCGCCGGAAAAGGAAGTCAAAGTCTGTTTCACCAGACTGGTCTATTCTGTCATAGAGATGGTCGGTTATGTTATAAGCTTCCAGGACAAACCCGTACAGCTTTGTTATTTCCCTAGCCATCTCCATGAACCTTATTGCTTCCCATGCCTTTGACTTCTCTGTTTTGGCCTCGGGAGGCAGAGATAAACCTTTTAGCCGGATATTGCCCCTGCTCTGTATTATGCTGTCGCAATACATTGTCCCGGAAGAATACCCGCCTTCCATGAGATTTATCCTGTTTCCCCTTAAAGGCTTCCATTTGCTCCACAGGCCCACGGTATCCGCAAAGCTCAGATCAACACCGTCCGCGGCTCCGCCGGCATTGTCGGTAATATCAGCTTTACGGAGCTCCACCGAATTGCTTATATCAACACCTTCATATATGATATTCATACTGTCACCTCTTCCACGGGGGAAGGCTCTCCGGAGCCGAGTCGTCCAGTATGGGTATTTTAAGCACGGTCTCCCGTTCAAAGATTATGACCCCGCAGTTCCCTGGGTTTGCCTCGATGATCCTTGAGGCGTAGAATTCGTCATCATAAAAATCCAGGGCGATCATATCAAAGGTGTCCCCCTGGAGAGTGGTGTATTCAAAATAACCGTTCTCAAGCATATGATATCCTCTCCTTATCCTCAAAGAATTCTTCCATGACCTGGATTATATAATCCCTGGCCATATTGACCCCGTCCGTCACATCCGCTTTATTGCTCACAGGCCCGTAGAAATTGAAATTCATGGATACTCCCTGTTTGAGTCCCTGCTGCTCCGCTCCGATTGCTCTGGCGGCCGTATTCAGAAGGGAAAGGCTCCGGGGGTTTTTATACCTTATGGGTATTGCGGCTTCCAGGCCCGCTTCACCGAAAATTGAAGGCCGGTTTGCAAAACCGCCGCGGGCAAAAGCCGGGATTGTGGGAATGTATAAATTAATGCCGGTCACCTTGCTGATCATTCCCGAAATTTTATTTATGCCTCCGATTGCACCGTTAATAGACCCGATTACGGCATTTATCACACCTTTGATATGATCGACGACCAGGTCCCATATGCCGGTAAAGATATTGACTATATTCTGCCATGCCCCGGACCAGTTGCCGGTGAATATATTTACGATAAAATTGATAACCTCGGCCAGTATATTCATCAGGTTTTGAAAGTCGTTGACCATCAGCATGATCCATGGGAGCATCATCTGGATCGACGCCCCGAGATCAACCGCGAGAACCTGGGCCAAAATCTGTATCAAAGGCATCAGTGCAATCAAAACGGTCATTATGGCATCCAGTATTTGCTGGACAGGAGGAAGCAATTGCTGTACAAGGCTCAGTATAAGAGGTATCAAAGGCTCAATAGCAACTAAAATGATCTGTATCAGCTGAATCAGGACAGGCAAAATCCCTTCTGCCAACTGCACGATAGGCGGGATAAGTCCCTGCAGCAAAGGCATTGCCATAGATACGACCTCCAGAATGACCGGCGCCAGCTGTGATACCATTTCCAGGACACTTTCCGCCCCTTGGGCTATTACATCTCCGAGGGCACCCACATCGATCTTACCAAGCAATGAATTCACAATACCAATGCCTTCTGCCACCACGGGCAGGGTTTTATATGCCACCTGGGTCAGCATATCCTGCAGCCTGTTGTCAAACAACTTTTTCTGGCTTGCGTATGAGGTGTCCAGCGTTTTGGCAAAGTCACCCTGGGCGTCCTTTGAGGCTTCCATTAGGTACGAATACCTCAACGCCGTCTGAGAAGCCTGATCCATACTCTGATAAGAGGTTTCGATCCCCTTTGAAAGTGCAAAAGCCTGCAGATTTGCATCGCTCATATTGATGTTGAACTCTTCCAGCGCCCCGGCGTCACCGCCTATACCGGCACGAATCTTTTCAAATGCATCATCTTGAGTAACGTTGTAAAAGGAGGCATAGTCCCCGGCCAATCCTGCAAGCTTCTCGGACATTGTGGCCAAAGACCCTCCCGTGATCCCGCTGTTTTTCATCACAGTTCCCAGCGAGGCCGTATACCGTTTGGCCTGCGTTTCAGACAGTCCAAAGGCTTCCAGTGCACTGTCCGCCCACTTGTCTATTTGGCCGGAACCTGCTCCGAAGGTGTTGTCGACCACCTTCTGGACTCCCGCTAAATCCGCTGCAAGATTGATGCCCTTGATGCCAAGCTCCCCTATCATTCCTACTACCTTCCCGATGCCTGCTTTATTAATCTTGTCAAAAAATGAACTTTTAACCTTTTTTCCCGAATCGGCCATGTCGGATGCAGCTTTGGAAGCAGTCACCGACAGGTTTATGGTTTGACTTTGAGCTATTATTAACGCTTTCTGCAATGATGGATCTATTTTGCCCGACAAAGTAACAAGTGAATTTATTTCCTCTTTATATTCCACCGGAACCACCTCCCATCCGCTTTTTCGCTTTTTCGGCCTCGTCCGCCAGGTCCTCGTAATACTCCACAAAATCAATAAGAGGCATATTCAGGCACTCTATCCTTGTTGTCGATGTGTTCATTGTTATTTGCGCAATGGCCTTTCGTATATACTCTTCGCTTACATATCCTCCGAATCCAGAAAGAAAAAACTCCGTACCAGTCTTTCCGCCCTCGCCGCATCCCTGGCGCCCATCAGCGCCGTGATCTCCCTCTGATCTATCTCCGGATCCGCTTTAGCAACGGCTTCGGCAAATATAAACAGGTGGTAGTCGCTGTCAAGCTCCTGGACCGAAATAACATTGCCTTCCTTCTTATATGCCTTGCCCGCATTCATTTTGTCCTGGGCCGTCATATTATCAAAATCATACTTAAGTTCCCTTATGTCGGAACCATTGACCATTATTGGTTTTTTCAGAGTAAATGTCTCCATGCTGATCCTCCGCTTCATTTTTTATAGAAGCAGCTCTATGCAAGAGCTGCTCTGCTTTCGGCCATATAGTCCACGCCGTTTATCGCATATTTCCCGTTAAGCTTGTCAATGAGGATTGTCTCCGCTCCGTTTGAAAGCTTTCTGTAATATGTGATCTCAAACTCACTGGAACCGTCTGTAGTTCCACCTACTTCAATCTTTCCGGGGTCGTATTTCTTATTGAATCCGGTCATAAAAACCTTGTTGACCTGTATTCCCACGCTCATATTGCCGGAATCTACGGTGTCATTGGTCCAGACCACCTCAAAATCAATGGGCCCCGGTCTTGACAGCATGGCATACTTTGGATTATCCGCCCTGTTGTTTACGGTAAATACCATACTGGAAACCTGTCCGTATACCGGCAGGTCTATTTCACCCAGTATGCCCGCACCCTTTAAAGTGTCCGTCAGTTTTTCAATTGAGGGCAGCTGCAGATCCGCAGCATCGTCTATGAGCTGCTTGACCCTGTTCTGATCACTTGCCTTAAGCTTATAGTCAATAGTTTTATTACTTATTTTAGACATTAGCTTCACCTCCAAATAAAGCGTTCAACCCTTGTGTAGTATACTGTACCCTGAATGTCAGGCTCTTTCCGGGCGGTGTTGTAGTGGTTCTGATATCGAACACGAAATCGCCCTCCACAACGCTGCTGATGTCATTGCTGGTTTCATTGAAGTTAATCTCGGCAAACATCAGCCTCCCATCGCTTATCAGGCTGTTCAGCCACACCTGGGCATCATTTAATATGGAATCCACCCTGGCCCTGCTCAGTGGCTGGTCAACATCCTGCATATACGCGGCCTGAAACGAGTTTGTCAGGTACATCATCATCCTGATATTGCAGTCAAACCTGTCCTTCGGGTCAATCTCGGCCCCATACTTATAATTTCCGTTATGCGGTCCCCAGAGCACCCAGCTGCCGGTACGGTATACAACGGTTGTGATTCCGTCGCTATTCAGATCATTGGCCTGTATCTCATCAAAGTTCACCGGAGTCCCGTCTGCCAGAACTGTTCCCGTTATTCCGAGAGCTTTGTTTGAGGGACTCTCAAAAGGAATATTTTCATTTGCATAGTCTGTCAGGCACATTCTTACCACAGTAAAGGTCGACAGCCAGAACTCCTTGTCCCCCATGAGGACTTTGGGCCAGCATACCTTTTCAAGCTTGGAATCATATGCATTTGTTTGTTTCCATGTTTTTGCGGCGGCAATCGTTTTAGCCGAAGAAGAATCAATATCCGCGACAATGGCCGCATCCCAGTGGCCGTTTATCTTCTGGCATTTTTCTATTAATGCCGCTTCCACTTCAGGCTTCTGAGACCATCCGGGAGACGCTATTATTGAGGGTATCATATTATATTTCTGATAAATGAGATCCACGCATGCAATTCCTGTACGGTTGCCGTCAGCATCCACTCCTCCGGCAATGTCGGCAGCTTTCACCGGATTTTCATCACTGTGCACATCAGGGTCAAACACGTTGATAACGGCAATTGGGCCTATACTGCCTATTTTATTTTTAAAATGGGCATATACTGCCTCGCAGAGAGTATATTTGCCCCAATTGTCGGAATAGCCTATTTTTGCTTTGGCATCATCAAAGCCGTTTATCAGAACCGGTGTGTTTACCGCACCTGATCTGTCAGTCAATTGTTCTACGGGAGCAGTTCCTATGTATACCGGCAGCGTGCCTGCGTATATGGGAATACTGTCCTGTGTCGGTGATTGTTCACCGTAAACACCATGTAAATACATTTTTTATCCACCATCCTTATATATATTGGTTTAACACGTCCGGAACACGCACCATAAAAGCGCATGAAACCTTGAATTTCAACCATCCCATCCAGTGCGGATAGGGTTGTTCCTCGTACATGCTCCATGTAAAAGGCTGCTGTACGACAGTCTTTTGGCCTATAACAGCGGCCTTCGCCAATTCTTCCCTGGCCCGGGTCCTCAGATTGTTTATATCCTTGTAGCCTTCCAGGTCGGGAATTGTCCTGCCGCCTATTGTTTTTTCCCCGCCGTATGTTATGAAAGTCAGCCGGATATCCATACTTGCGCTATTGCCGGCATCCTCACCGCCATCCATGCTTATAAGGATACAGGGCGTCTCCGGTATGCTCTGAAGCAGGTCTTCAGGCCTTAAATCCTTCGGAAGCGTCGGAGATATCCATCCCACATAAACAGAAGGGTTAACAAGCTCATATACCGATTGGCCGTCCGTGGGTTTCCGGAGTTTGATCCCGGCTGCCACATTGTCCTGCAGGAACTTCTGCAGTGCTTCAAGAATGATATTTTCAGTCATATGTCATCGCCCATCCGTCATACTGTTTCCTGATTTGCATACTCACTCCTCTCCTGCCGGCCTCAAAACCAGCCGCAGCATTTTTCATTTTATGATTTCTCATTTTAATATTTTTGAATGCAGGTTCATCTCCCTCCGGTATAAAATGCCCTACACTATATAGGTCCAAAAGTGCCTTTTTGTAAACCATGAAAGGTTTACAGCTTAAAAAATATTTTTATCTTCTCCAGTTTTTTCTTGGCCAGCCTCAGGGTTTTATGTACAGATTGCCTGCTTATGCCTAATTCTTCCGCTATTTCGGCCGCCGCCTTCTCTTCCATGTAGTACAGACCGACTATTTCTCTCTGCCGGCCGGTCAGTGAAAATTCCATAGCCGCATTGAGCATCTGCTGCATCCTTCTTATCTTTTCCGCATTGGTGGCCGGCTCCTCCATATACGGGTCCAGCGTGTACAGGCTGTCAAGGCTATCTCTGGTTAACAGTGAACTCTTCACTTCTCCACCACCCCCTGTCATAATAATGTTCTATTTCTTTTATTACCGCCTTCAGATCCCCCATCATGGAATTCAGAGGCTTTAACCGTTCCTTCAATCCTTCCATTTCACTTTCTCTCCAGGGGCTGTACTGCCTGAGAGAAAGTTCCCTTTCCCTGATTTTCAATTCAGTTATCCTTTCATTTAATGCGCCAAGCGATAATTTATATTCTGATGCCAGTTCTTTCATAATGTATATCTCTCCCCTTCAAGTAAATGAAAATTAAATTTCAAGCTAAAAGTATTGACAAAAATTAGACTGCGGTCTATTATAAAGACATACTTCTCCCATAAATAACAAATAAGCTCCCCGGAGAACAATGGCACTTAATTTGTTAAATAGAATATTTTTGCCGATTTATTCAGCTATAGCTACATTATATAGTCCGTGGTCTAATAAGTCAATATTATTTTAAATTATTTTTCGACTGGAGTCTATGCTATGAATCTGTATTATAAAATAAAAAATCTATGTGAAGAAAAAGATGTTTCAATTGCCAGACTTGAACAGGAAACGGGTCTGGCCAACGGAAGCATCCGGAAGTGGTCCAATACCGTACCGTCAGGAGACAGGCTGGCAAAAGTGGCAGACTATTTTAATGTCACCACCGACTACCTTTTAGGCCGCGATACGCCGGCTACTGTTGCCGCACACCGTACGGACGGTTATGATAACGATCTGCCGCCCGAAGCACAGGAAGAATTGAAAAATTATATTGATTACCTTAAAGTCAAATATAAAAAGAAGGACAGCAAATGACTAAAGCCTTAACTAAAAACGAAACTTTACTTAATGAATGTAAGGACCTGGGGATAAATGTCGTTTCAAAGCCCCTGCCGGACAATATAAAGGGACTTTTCTATACCGACAGCGACACAGAACCTGTAATCACCCTTGACCCAAGTGTAAATACCCTGTCCGAGGTCAGCTGCGTTATTGCCGAGGAGCTCGGACACTATCATACCTCATATGGAAATTTGCTCTCCGGGGACACCAGTACGACCGTAATTCAGCAGCAGGAAAAGAGAGCAAAGCGCTGGGCTTATGAAAAGCTCATTCCACTTGATAAATTTTTTGACGCATACAATAACGGCATCCGAAACAGATATGAACTGGCTCAATTTCTGGATGTAACAGAAGGATTTCTGGAGGAGTGTATCAGCTATTACAAGGAAAAGTACGGAAGCTTCAAAGTTGTAGATAAATATATAATCTATTTTGAGCCCCTTGGAATACTGAAAATGTTTGAATAGGAGCTGTCTCATATCAGTTCTCTTTTGCTTAAAAGCTCATTAATAAGCCTGGAAGCTTCCGGCTTTGTTAAAATATTAAAATCCACTGCCCGGGTGTCCTCTGTTTGCTTCAGCAAAGATTTAATAAATTCTATCTGGGAATATGATGCGGTGTCAATCAGGCTGCGAACGTGCAGCCTGCAATCCTTATTCGTACAATTTCCGCCTGCAATCAAACTGCCGCAACTGCAAAATTCAGCCATATGGTTTCTTCTCCTTCCGGTATATTCTATATCAAATAAAAGAGAGTTGCCACATTTATGCGTTCATTAATTTTACCAAAAAATAAGTGCTCTCGGAATAAAACCATGAAGCTCAAGAAAGTTTGGCTATTTTATCTCAGCGGCATTCCATTACTATCTCTGAAGCCACCTGTAAGTATAGATATCAGATCAATTAACACACCAATAAACATTAATCCGCCTGTCAAAAAATAAAGAATACCTGAGCCGATTTTCCCGGTATAAAATCTGTGTGCCCCAAAAAATCCAAAGAATAGGCAAAGAATAACCGCAACACCTTTACTTTTCTGATTAAACATGTAAGGATTGTAAGCTCCATTATTATAATTGTTATTGTTATTGTTGTTGTTATTATTGTTGTTTATAATTACAGGCTGAGCCTGTTGGGTGTTGTTTACTGCCTGAGCGCTTGCGGCAGATTCTTTCTTCGCTTCATTAACCAGATTTGAAACGTCGCTCTTACAGTACATCTTACCATTTACTTCTACAAGACAGTCCTGGCAAAATAATTTACCACAATACATACATGCCCCTGCAGCTTCCACTTCAGGATGATTATGACATTTCATAGCTTTAACCCCCATCGATAAATTATATTTACAATTTATCATCAAATCTTTCAAAAAACAATATTTATTCTTACAGCTATAATAATTTACAGGATACTAATATTACATTTATATGGAAATTTTTATTATTTTATATTGATTTTTCCAGTAAAATTATGTAAAATTATATTCAGGACAGGCTAGCCAATGTCTAAAATTCAGATGCAAAAGTATCTACTATTTAAGGAGGGCTTTATGAGAAAATTGACATCAGTACTACTTATAGCATTGTTTTTAATCATTCCATTCAATGTATTTGCATATCAGGAGATTTATTTTGACTATGAGGTAGGGCAGCAAGTGACAAAACCTCTTGACAGCGCAGACAACACTCATATTTATAATTTTACAGCTTATGCAACACAACGCGTCAATGTGCAATATACCTGTGTATACTCCAGAGGAAATTTTGCAATGTTTATTTATGAATTAGGCGGATCTGGAGCCGTACTTTTTAATTCGACCGATATTCCGGATACAAATTTGAAACAACAGGAAATTAATTTAGTAAGTGGTCAAAAATATCAAATTGTTATTAGGTCTATCGATGGCAGAGCAACTCCGGGGGTTCCTTATCAATTCAGTATTATCCCTAAAGAAACCGACCCATCCGGAAATACATATGATGGGGCTGTTCAAACAACCATTGGAACCACTCTCACAGGTGAAATAACAAATAATTATGATGCCGATTTCTATAAGTTTACTGCTACCGGTAATGAAGTAATTAGGACATATTTCTTTACTAACTGGAAAACAGGCGGACAGGGTTGGTACCGAATGAAAATTATTGACTCAGTAACAAAAGAAATCGTGGCAGATTCAGATCTGGTCTTACACCCGGAAAACTCCTGGGGTAGTGCGCTAAATACTTTTACTACGGTTTCAGGCAGAAATTATGTTATCGTTGTCTATTCACAGGATGGCGCAAGTAATCAACTGCCCTACCAGGTATTAATTTCAAGGTTATAAATTAAAAATTACTGATTTTGCCCCCTGGATTTATTTCTAAGGGGGCTTATTTATTGCACTTTATTAAATCCTCAATATTATCTATTTATGCTTATTAACAAATCCCCCTCTTTCCACCCCTCACCATGAGCCATGCGCTCATAAGGGCCACAAAGGGCACTGTAAGTATGATCCCAATGGAGCCCGCCACACCTTGGACGATCTCTATGCCTATATAGTCGGAATTGACCAGCTGAAGCAAGGGAACATCATAAGCCCTGGTCAATATGAGCATATTTAACGACGATCCCACAAAAGCCAGAATCAAAGTATTGGCCATGGTTCCCATGGCATCCCTTCCGATGTTCATGCCCGATACAAATAATTTGCGGACCGGTAGCTCAGGATTTATGGCATGCAATTCATTTACAGAGGAGGCAATGGAAATGGCCACATCCATTACAGCTCCCAGGGATGCGATCAAAACACCGCACACCAGCAATCCGCTTATGGTCATGCCCTTATCTGTGACCTGAAGAACCAGGCTTTCGGCGTCGCTCATATTAAACCCGTTAAGAGGAGTGATACGACCAACCAGAGCAGTGCTGCATCCTGCCGTAATAACGCCGGCTATACACCCTGTAATTGCGGCTAAGGCCTTTCGTGTAAATCCATCCAGCAGCAGCAGGGAAGCTGTTGCAGTTACGATTGCGATAATGCTGGTTACCATAATGGAATTAAACCCTCGCATCATCATTGGCATCAATATAAACCAAAGGCATATCAAGGTGAAAACAAGCCCGATCAGAGCTTTGGCTCCCTTCTTGCCTCCAATTGTCACCAGCAGCACCATAAAAACCAGGATGAATATACCCAGGACAATACCCCTGTCATAATTATACATTGCGGTGTAATAGGTCCCGTCTTCATTTGTGATCATACGGACTATAATGCGGTCGCCTGTGCGGACATCCACGTTTGCCAGGGCGCTCAGATAATTTGTCAGCGGCAGTATTTCCCCTTTATGCACACCGGACAGGATTTCAATCTTCAGCTCCTGTCTGCCCAGCCGCCTGCCCTCGGACCTGACATAGTCAGGCTCGGCATCGTCATAAGTGACATCCTTAACTTTTGCCGGCACAAATACGAAGCCGCTTACACTGCTGGGAACAGCGTCCGGATCCGGGCGGTTAAGGATGACTATAGCGGTGACAAATACACAAAGTATCACAAAGACCGTGGCCAGCTTAATAATTTTGCTCCCGGTGATCCAACGCACAAGTAACGGCTTGGCTTTATGGCCTTCTGCGGAAGCGGTTTTTCTATGTATTTCGTCCGACCTCAAAAGTTTTTTCTGTTTCAATTAATATTCCCACCTTTTTGAGAAAACTCAACTGCGTATATAGTTGAGTAAGGCTGTTCTCATAAAACGTGAACAGCCTTACTCCTATTTTTTTGCAGCTAAACTTATCAATTATGATTACTGTACGATCAACTCCACCAAATGCATGAGGGCATCAGCCGCTTCAGCCCTTGAAACCCTGCTGTTCGGAGCTATCTCACCGTTGCTGCCCGGTGCAAACAGATTTGCTTCCACTGCCCAGCCAATGGCTCCGGAAGCCCATGCCGGAATATTGCCGCTATCAGAGAAAGAGCTGATATCACCTGTGTTGCCGGTATCGATCCCCATAGCCAGAGCGTAATTGTAGAGCATCCTTGCAAACTCGGCGCGGGTGATTTCCCTGTCAGGCTCATAAGCGTTGTTTCCAGTACCCGATACGATCTTCTTTTCCACTGCCCATGCCAGCAGATTGCTATACCAGGCTCCTGATTTCACATCTATAAATGGAATACTTCCGCTGGTTCCGGGCTGGCTTTCCAGATTGTGCAGGACTGTGACCATCATGCTCCTGGTCATATGTCCCTCCGGACTGAACCTGCCGGCGCCTGTCCCGTTAAACAGCCTGCGGGATGTGACAAAAGCGATGCTTCCCGCTGTGTCAGAGGTTGGGGGTACATCTCCAAATGTTTTCGAGTTGTCCATAAGCTTAATAGTAGCGGAACCGTCCAGCAGTGCAGCCACTCCTCTGCCGGTCAATACGGACTTGGGCAGTATTTTCTCGCTGCCGTCCTTATTTACAAGGACTATAACTGTTCCGGATGTTGCATTTGCCACGGGAACTTCAGCTATTACCTGGCCCGTAATGCCTGTCAGCTGTCTTTCATCCACAGCAATATTCGTATGGATTGAGCCGTTAGCAGTGCGTTCCACGGAGATGGTTACATTGTCCCCTTCTGTATTGTTAATAGCTTTAAGCGCGTTATTTGAAAGCCTTACGGAAGCTATGGAGGCCGCATCCACTGTCAGGGCCATTCCTCCCTGCTCAGCCGCGGAAGCTAAAGAACTCCTTGGCAGGGTGACACTTATCCTGCCGGCCTCTTCCGTTGGCCTTGGAGCAATGACTATTTGGCTGCTTCTATTTTGAACAGCCGTATTGACAAGTGCAGTGGCATCCTTTTGGCTGATCACCACATCGACTGTCCCGTCTTTTACAGGGGCTTCAGGCGCATATTTTACAGTTCCGCTTTCAGTGATATCAAACTCTGCCGGTGGATTAACCGGACTGTTTCCGTTGCCGGAAGTGCCGCTGCCCCCGCCTGTTGGCGGCTGAGCCGTGCAGACAATGTCAGCCCTGTCCCGTATGCGTATACGGTTGCCCAAAGTGTCGTGGGAGGACATGCCGGTTGCGGTGATTTTTGCTCCCACAGCCAGGTTATTTATGGTCTTATTGCTGGTGATATATCCATCTATGAAAACACGTGCCTCAACGCCCGAGCTGTCTCGGACCATAATGGTTTCAACCACATTGTTGGAATTGATAATCTTTGACACCGTGCCCTCTACCTTTACCAGGCTGCCCATATAGGCGCCTTCACCCGCCTCTTTCGTGCTGATTTTCTTTGGCTCCGGCAGCGGCTGCACATTGCTGTCTATCACTTCCACATTGCTGGCCTCAAGCTGCCGCTCTCCCAGATAGGAGCTGGTGTAGCCCGTGACTCTGACCTTCTGCCCCGCCTTGATATTGCCTGAAACCGGGAATACATTAATTCCTCCCGTGGTATCCTGGACGTATATGCAGTCGAAGAAAGCTGTGTCACGGTCATAGCCCGAAGCATTTGAAGTGGCAATGCCTTCTATTACAAATTTCACGCCTTCCTGGGCCCCATGCACATCTGCAATGCTCGCAATAGCCGGAGCAGGTTTTATCTTATCGATTATATTCTGAACCAGCTGGTAATTGCTGTTCTGCTTCTGAGTTGCATTATCCAGCTCGACCTTTACCTCAAAGGTTGAGAAGAAGGTCACGCCGGATACTATGGCAAACCCTCCGCCCGGCAGCGTCTCCGCTGTCATAAGGTATGTTTGGCCCTCCGGTGTAATCACCGCAGCCCCCTCCTTGGGTGTATATTTTTGAGCAGAGCCCAAAAGATCTGCATATTTCGTACTCCACGTGGTGTCCGGGAAGCCCTTCACCAGAGGGGTGGCTCCGTTAGGAATTATGGGTGCGCTGTTGTAGGCGCTGAAAGTGTTATTGGTTTCTTCCTTTACATCTTTCAGGAATGCCGCTGCCAGTTCATCAGTGGACATGCCGTCATAGTTGAATACTTTCTGATCGTCAGCTGTGTCGCCGCCCAGCGTTATACGGTAGGATTCATTGGAGGCCTTTTTGGGATCCACAACTATTCCCGCTTCCACATGTGCTTTTGCACCTATTGCCTCCAATATTTTATTTGAAATAACGTCAGCCTGCTCTCCCGCCCCGGTTGGATCTCCGCGGTCTGATTTCGAGCATACGATTATATTTCCTCCGTTATCCGCATACTGCTTTATCGCCGCTATTTCCGCATCGGTATATAAGAATGGCGTCACTGCCGTTCCGAAAGAGACAAATGGCACAGTGAGTACCAGCAGTTTTTTATCCCTGAGATTGTCATAGGTCAATTCCCCTTTGCCCAGTCTTACGACGCGGACACCACTGCGGTTGCACATTTCTACAAAACCTGCATCGCTGTCGGGATAATTTCCTGTAACATAGAAGTTGCTGTGCCCTCCGTCAATGGCAATTGGGACCACATCTCCCGGATCAAGGACCTCAAATTCCTTCTTGCTTTCAAAATTGAAGGGGGTGTCTCCCAATTTTGCACTCACTTTTACTGTAAGCGTCACAAACCCCAACTTGTCCGGAGTGTATTCCAGACTGTAGATGGAAGCATCTGTCTTGGCCGGGATATCTGCCAGGCCGGTGACGGTCTTAATAACACTGGTGGCGCCCAGATGGGTTATGCTGTATTCTATATTGTCAATTTTTAAGGCAGAATTTTCATAATTGTACAGACTGGTATTGAAGGTCATTTTCTCGCCCTTTACCGGCATGACGGTGCTGGTGGTAGTACCTGTGATACCTACCTTCGGCACTTCTCCCACCCACACCGGGGCGGTGACTGCAATATCCTTGTCAGGCTGTATGACCCTCAGGAAATAGTAGGAATATTCCGGTGCCAGATTAAAATCCAGTACGGCGCTATTACTGTTAAATATTTTCTGCTCTATGACCCTGCCGCCGTTTACCACTATTTCCACGGTGCCGATCCTGGAATCATCCGGGTCGTTAATGCTGGCCTCTATATGCAGAGAGCCCGGAACCTCCTTGATAACCGATCCCATTATCTGATCATTTACAGTAAACATAATGTCCAGATTTTTATCTTCAGTGGAATACATGGACATGCCATTCATGCCTTTGAGCAAACCCTTTTCTGAAAAATCATCCGTAATGATAACCGAACGGGCGTTGTTTGAGTTGCCCCAGTTGCCCTTGTGATTGTCCTGATTGTTGGTAGGCGCCAGATGCCAGCCCTTGTCCAGTGCCTGGATATAATATTCATATGAGGGGAAATATCCGCTGCTGCCTATGGCGCCCTCTCCATTGCCTACTTCTATCATGGATATGCGCTCATCGATTTCCGGATCCAGATATGCAAAATCTGCAAATGTTCCGAAAGTAGTGCCGGGATGGTTGAACTGGGAAATGCTTTCCGGATTTTCTTTGAGCAGCTCATAATACGCTCTCATGCCCGCATTGCCCGTTTTATTGTTCAGAGTGGTGTTGTTGCGGCTGACAATACCCTGGGTGTTGAAGGTATTAATATGGCCGGGGCCGCCGGACCAGGTCATTTCAAAGCCCGGAACAGCCAGAACGCCGTTATTCTGCCCATTAAAAGTACGCATTGTATTTGTATAGGTCTCCCATTTGGCACGGCTTTCAGGCGTCGCCTTTGAGATATCGCCCAGGGCGGCTTCCGGATTGGCTGTAGCCGTGGTATCAAAGTAGTTGGAGTGGTCCGTAAATGAGACAAACTGTACATTATCTTCTTTTGATATATTTTTTATATAGTCAAGGCCATTTTGAAGTGTTCCAGAACCGTCTGAGTATTCGGCGGTATGGGAATGAAGCTGTCCGAAATAGGGTTTAAGGCTTGATTCTCCCACATTAAAGCTCCACGTCCTCTCAGCCTTTGCCTGATCGGCTTTTCTGGAGACTGTTACCGAAGCCGTATATTTTCCGTCTGCCAGATCCGAAGCCGGTTTATAGCCGGCTTTTCCGCCTGCTATGGTCATAGCCTCGTCCTTCAGCACTTCTACACCACTCTGGTTTTTGAGCGTTAGTGAAGCAACCGGATCAGCCGCATTTTCAAAGGTCACGGAAATCTCAGGTCTCTTATCGGCTCCAGTGGCGCTGCCGTTGGCAGGTATCACGCTTATAATCCTGGGCAGGTTTTCAATTATAATTTCAGTTGAAGGAGAAGTGGCCACCAGGCCGGTTACATCCGCAGCTTTGACCATAAAGCTGAAATTGCTGTTTTCCGCGGTGATCTGGTCTCCGGGAATAGTATATTCATATTTGCCTGTAGTTGCATTTTTTGACATAGGGATGTCATTTTGGGTTAACGTTCCTATTGTATAACTGATAGTTACACTGCCGACACCTTTATTGTCCTTTACATCCACCGCAATGGTATAAGCCGTTCCCACGCTGGCATTCAGAAAATTGACAGGCAGGGTGATAACCGGAGGTTTGGTGTCATTGGCGACGCTGTAAACCATGTATCCTCCGTTTGAAGCCGGTGTTCCCACACGGAGCTGGTCGGTGGTGTTATATTTTGACAGAATGGCCAGGAGATCAACCTTTTCTCCCGCAGTCACCCCTTCGGGATATGTAGCTGCACGGTAAATGGGAAAGCTGCCATTGTTTTTGTCGGTAACGTCAGTGGAACCGTTGCTGACATATGTGCCCAGCGTAACGTCTTTTAGCAGCACTACTTCCGATAACAGGCTGTCCTTTACAGCCAGCATGCCGGCAACGGTCTCAAATTCCTGGGGAGGAATTTTTACGGCCTCCGCCGCAGCTGTTACCAGTTCACTGGCCGTCACTCCTGAAATCTGCGTTACTCCGTTGTAACTGCCCTTTGTCCCTGTTATTTTAACCACATCGCCGATAGAGAATGTTGCAAGAGCATTGTATACCTGGAGTGCGACAATATCGCCGTTTACCACATCCTGCAATATGGCAGTGCTGGTGCCGTCATAGTCGCCATACCTGTAGGCAAGCTGGCCTACAACAGTAACTGTGGTGGCGGGTGAACTCAGAACATCACTGATATTCTGCGCGCCCGCGGGAAGACCCGCATCCGGTATGGGATCCGGAATATTGCTGGCCTCCTTGATGGTATATGCCAGCGTAAGTGTGTCGCTGTCTGTCATATTGCCTTTGGAGGCTTTGACATATATGGTCACTGTGCTTCCAACATCACCGGTGATCTCCAGACCCCCCGGCAGTACATCCGTCCATGTACTTCCATCGGTGGAATAGCTTATTACAGCGTCTGAAACAGGGCAGGTAAAGATCACTTTTGTGCCGGCCGGTACGTTTGTCCCGGTGGGAATGCCTGCGGATGGCACGGGTACCTTGGTGGTATATATAAAAGTGGCTACATCGCTGTCCTCAAGTGCTCCGCTTTCATCTCCCGCAATAGCCTTGATAGTTACATCCGATGTAACCGAGATAGGTCCGGTATATTTAATCCCTGTACCGCCTTCGTAAGCAGTGGGCTCGTTGCCGTCATCCGTAAAATAAATTGCCGCGCCGCTGGTAGTACAGGCAAGGCTGATCTGACTTCCCGATGAGACAGGTCCGCTGGGTACTGAAGCGGTAGGCGTAGCCACCTTGGTCGCTATAGGACCGGCTGCCGAAGAATTTCTGGGGTTGGGCACCGAAGTTTTAAAATCGGCGCTGTTGTTATCCGTATCCTTTCCGTCCGGAGTTCTTATAATGGAGTTTGTGTTGGAAGGAGCAGCTGCCGCACTTCCCTCATATTCGTTTGCCGTTGTTCCGGTACCTACAAAATCCACTACATGGGGATCCCCTTTGCCGGTGATGGCGGTGGTTCCATTTACCAGAGCAACTTTAAATGCCGTTCCGGACATATTAATATTTCCGGAAGCATCCGGTGCGGGCAGCGATGTGGACCCTCCGGTTCCCGCAGCCTCCTGAATCAGATAATAGCCTCTGGCCTTAATAGTGCCGCTGAGTTGGGTAGAATTTCCCGTATTAAAGGCGCCTGTGGCAGATGCATACTGAACCGACCATCCTGCCAACGAAATATCATTATCCGTAGGATTGTACAGTTCAATAAAATCATTCTTATATGTGGCTCCCGAATTACCCCCGCCGCCATAGGCCTGGTTGATTACCACATTATTTCCGTCGGGAGCTGCAAAAATGTCTCCGGGGAACAAAGATATGCATATTGCCAGCACCAGGAGCAGAGCCAGGTATTTTTTACTTTGCTTAAGCATCGTATCCTTCCTTTCTTTTACACCCTATTATGCATATAGGCTATACATAATAACCAAAGTATTACTTTCCACATTGTACCATGGTAATATTTATACATTCTTTAGGTTATTGTAAATCTTGTGTAAAATTCGGAAATGGCATGAATTACGTATACTATACTATTAACTATAATGCTATCATATTTCCCTTCTTTTATAATAAAAAGCGGCGGACGGTGCAAAATAAACAGGGAGTGCTGCAAATCTTGCAGCACTCCCACTCTGACGGGCTTACTATGCCTTTCTCTTATTCCTTAAAAATGCTCCTACAAATATAAGTAAAAATATTGTTCCTGCTATGTATTTAGTTCCGGATAATATAGAGATCAATGTAACAGCTGCCAGTAAAAGACCGATTTTCACCAATAATTTAAAAAGATTGATTAAAGCTATTTTAAACGAAAATTTTAAATTCGGAAATACACGTTTAACAGTGGAAGTAATTTTGTCGGCGGCCTCTCTTTTTTCTGCTGAAAATAACTTCATGAACCGGAGCTTCGTCTTTATTTCCTGGAACTTCACAAGCAGCTGTTTCTGGGCTTCTTCATCACCAGGGAAAGCATTGATGAGCTCACACAGGACAAGGGTAGCGTCAATTTTTTTTCTCTGTACTTCATAAATGCGTATCAACAAAATGAAAGTCCTGTAATGGCGGTTTGTCATCTGCAGAATCTTTTTGCATATGGCAATGGCCCATTCCATGCGTTTTTCCCTGTAGGTCAGAGAAGCTTTCAGGTAAAGAGCCTCCACATCTCCGGGCTTAATTGAAAGAGCGGCTTCAACCATGCCCATTGCCTTTTCCGTATAGCCCTCTAAAGAATATATCTGCCCTTCCATGCGGATCAGATCGGGATCGCCCTCAAAGATAGCTTTTGCAGCTTCAATGCATTTTCTTGCATTGTTCAGATTGCCGCGCTCGGAGGCCTGGCTCTTCTGAAGGCGGTCATAGGCCTCTTCCCGGAGCTGTAAATAAGTTTCGTAATCCACGTCTTCAGCCCCGGCCCTGTTAAAAAATTCATAGCTCAGGTAGAAATGAGAACTCAATACTTTTGAAAGATGATTTGAAAACGTATGGGGATATTCCTCATACAATTCCTCTTCTATCTCTTCAAAATGGATTATCCCGTCTAAAAACTTCCATATATTCTGAGGCAGGAAATAATGGGCGGAAAGAAAGTCTACCACCATTCGGCGGAAGTACAGCCTGTTGTAGAAATCCCAGGTCAGGTCGCTGTTCATCAGCTCATACCAGTTATTGATATCTATTCTCCGGAAAAAATCATTATACAGTTCCTCCAGCCTGTCCAGAAACTCCTTGTTCCGGTCGGGGGCAACCTCCACCTCAGCTTGTTCCCGTATATCATCCCATGTGAACTCCTGCCCATCATCCTGGCCGCCGGGAGCTTCACTCTCAATTTCCTGCTGCCATACTGCCTCCTTGTCCTGATCCGGAGCCTGCTGCTCAAGCGCCGTGCTGTTCTGCCCGGTCCTCCGCCTCCGCACTGTCGTATGGTTCTGATCAGGTGTCTGCAGCTGCACCGTATTCTCCTGCTCCTGTGTCCGGAGCTGTGCTGTTTCCTCCCTGCCGGAAGAAACCTCGTCATAGGTCTCTCCATAGGCGTCGCCGGTTCCTGCGTTCCTCTTGGCATAATCCAAAGCATATGCATAGGACTCTCTCAGCTTCTGATATCCTTCTGCGTCACGTTCCGGATGATAGACTCTCAGCTTTTTCGCATACGCTTTTTTTATTTTTGACGTGTCATCTGTGGGATCTATTTCAAGTATTGCCCAATAGTTCATTCCAAATCTCCGTATATGTATTTATTTAATGCTATGATCTTCCTTCAATCTCGTCCAGAATCGCTTTTAACTCCTCCGAACCTTTTTTGATCAGCCGCTCGTCCTGGGTGGCAAGAATCTTTTCAAATCTGGCAAGCAGATTTGCAATATACTCTCTCATGTCTGACAGGGTTTCTTCATATAAACGTTCCCCTCTTGCCAGCAAAAGTTTGTTTTCCTGCTTGTCCCGCGGATGGATTTTAAGATTTTCAAGCCGTTTCAGGCTCATTTCGATTTCCTCCCTGGACATGCTTCCCGGGCTCTTCTCTATGAGTATACTGGCTTTTGCACCTGTTTTTACCGTAACAGCTTCAACTTCCAGCAGGCCGTTTACATCATATGTATACCGCAGATCAATCATCTGCTCGCCGGCTTTTCCTTTTGGGATCTTTATATTCAGCTCTCCCAGCTTCAGGTTGTTTTCCACCTTTCTGCTCTCGCCCTGGTAGATTTCAACATGAATGTGGCTCTGGTCTTCCGTAACCGTGCTGAGCCGTTCCACCCGGCTCACGGGAATAGGCGTATTTCTTTCGATTATGGGAAGAAAATAACCGGATTCATATTTTCCGTTTCCAAAATCCTTTACTATATTTGTTCCCAGAGTATACGGGCATACATCAGTCAGAATTACCTCGTCAATCACCGCATTTTGATCCATCAGAGCAAGCTGTACTGCGGCTCCCAGCGCTACGGCTTCATCCGGATTTATATTCAGATATGGGATTTTGCCAAACATTTTTGATATTGAGCTTCTGATAACCGGCATTCTGGTGGCGCCTCCTATCAGAACCACCGCATCCATTTCTCCTGGTGACATCCCCGCATCCCTCAAAGCCCGTTCAATAGGATTTCTGAGACGGAGCAGAAGCTCTCCGGATATCTTTTCAAAATCGCCCCGGGTGATAATGCATTCCTTGATTTCATTCTGCAAATTCAGAGAAATCCTGCCCTGATCGCCGGAAGTCAGTTCAAACTTGCTTTGTTCCGCCTGCTTGTACAAAATAGACTTCTGCCTTGAATCAAGCGATTCTGCCGGGATTTGCAGTTTATTCAGAAAATATTCCTCAAGGAGTCTTGTGAAATCCTCTCCGCCCAGATAGTTGTCCCCGGCTATGGATTTTACCTCCATTACACCTTCAAAGAGCTCCAGAATGGAAACGTCAAAGGTTCCTCCGCCCAGATCGAACACCAGAAACTTTATTTCCTCGTGGGCCTGATGCAGGCCATAGGCAATAGCCGCAGCAGTGGGCTCGCTGATTATCCTGGCAACTTCCAGCCCGGCCAGCTCCGCAGCCCTCTGGGTTGCCTTCCTCTGCGCATCATTAAAATACGCCGGAACGCTGATGACAGCCCGGGTAACGTCGGCATTCAAATATGCTTCCGCATCGTTTTTCAGAGATTTAAGCACCAGGGAGGAAAGTTCCTCCGGTGAAAATAAATGTCCGCTCAGGTTGTATTTTTTCTCGCTTCCCATAAACCGTTTGAAGCAGTAGGCGGTCTGCAGGGGATGTGTGATCAAACGCTCTTTGCCTATCTGCCCCACATATACGGTTCCCGACTCATCCACGCTCACCACCGACGGGGTAAGATTTGAGCCCAGCGCGTTTGGTATGATTTTTGCTCCGTCTTCCGACCAATAGGCCACAAGACTGTTGGTTGTTCCAAGATCAATTCCGATTTCTATAACTATTTCACTCCTCATCTTGAATGTTTAAATATATCCACTGTACCCATAAAACAGCATCAACTATTTTTGCATTTATTCCAATATTTTCTTCTATAATTATAAATCTAATATTTGCATTCTGTAAATACATAACCTTGTTATCCGTCCTGCTGCTCTTTTACAGGCTGTTATGCACCTATTGCGCCCTGTTATCATATACTATTATGTATATATTTTTTTATGGGAGGAAAAAGTTTATGGATATAAGCGGCCCTGCAATTGAATTATCCACCAGGCTCTCAGACGCCAGCATAAAAAATGCGGCTCAAATAATTTACAACAGGATTAATTTTGTAAAACAAAAAGGCGACGACAAAGAGACAATAAACACGCTGGAAGAAATAATCAACGACCTGATAGCCGATAAAAATGAGCTGATACATATAGCCAGGTGCTACGAGCAGGAACTGACGGTTCAAAAAATATCCGATCCGGATATCGATTATATAACAAGCGAACTGCTGCCTATAGTAACATCTTTCATTCCCATAAGCGACCCCAATAATGAAATTATCAAATCAGTTGAAAAGATTCTCTCTTCAGAGACCCTGAAGATCCTGCAGTTATTGGGTTTTAATTACAAGGAAGCCATAGGGCTCCCGCTGACAAATCTGGTGGCCGAGGCCATACAGAACCAAACCGGTAAGCTTGGCGGCAGTAAGATATCCTCGCATAAGAAGTGATTTATTTTTAAATTTTTGTGGATTACACTTGTTTTTATTAACAGGCAATCCCCATATATATAGATTTATCAACAACTTTATCAACAAAATGTAGTAATTCTGTGGATAACATTTAGCTTTTCAACTAAGTTTTCCACAATGTTTTAACATTTTACACAGGCAGGGCGTCCAGTGCCCTGTCCATGAAAAAAAAGGTGGCAAAGCCACTTTGTTTGTGCAGTGCGACTCTTGCCGGCCGCACTGCGCCCCTTTCCTGGACAATAAAAAAATAGCTACAGCACTTTTACATAGAACTTCCTCTTCCTGGGGCCGTCGAATTCGCAGAAATAGATTCCCTGCCACGTTCCCAGCAACAGCCTGCCGTTCTCGACCGGAATATACTGGCTGCAGCCTACGGCGCTTGCTTTGAGATGCGCAGAGCTGTTTCCTTCACTATGCCGGAATTCCGCCCTGTCCGGGTATGCCCTGTCAAGTCCCAGCAGCATATCCCTGACCACATCAGGATCCGCATTTTCATTGACGGTTATTCCTGCCGTGGTGTGAGGACAGTAGACAATTGCCGCCCCGTCCCTGACACCGCTTTCGGCCAGGGCGCTTTTTACATTGCCGGTTATGTTGTAGAAATTCTGCCTTTCAGTATTCAAGCTGAATTCAAAAACCATTATAACTTCACCTCCACCTCTTCCGATATTTCAATTGATTCCCGGTCCACATTGCAGTCATAGGCCAGAATATTGACGCCCACGGCCTGTGCGGACTTCAGGGGTTCAGCAAACTCCCTGTGGGTTCTGACATTTGGCGTAAAGTAATCCACACCCTTCATCTGAATGACAAAAACCACATAGGCTCTATACCCCTCCAGCATACATTCCGCCAGTTCATTTATATGCTTGACTCCCCTGTCTGTTGGGGCATCCGGGAAGAGTACCACATTGTTTTCCTCAAGTGTCACTCCTTTTATTTCAATAAATATTTTATCTTTTTCAGTCTCAATATAAAAGTCAAATCTGGAGTTCTTATATTTTGCCTCCGGCTTAATCAAGGTTATACCTTTAAATAGATACTCATTTTTCAGCCACTCATGAAATGCCTTGTTGGGAACCTGGCTGTCCATATTTATAAACCGGCCGTCTTTTATCACACCGATCAAATCATATTTCGTTTTTCTGGTGGTTCCCTCAAATTCCTGAACAAAAATAGTGACACCCGGAAGAAGCAGTTCCCTGCATCTTCCGGTGTTCTTAACGTGGCAGACCTCTTTCCTGCCGTCGATTTCAATATTTGCGATAAATCTGTTGGGCCGGTCTATAAACCGGGCCTCTCTGATATTTTTATAAACCATTTCATATCCTCATATATTCGCCAGGCTGTATTGCTTTTTCTTCCATTTCAGTAAAAAGGCCGAATTGATGATTACAGCTATCGAACCGGCATTATGCACCAAAGCTCCCAATACCGGATCCAGTACCCCCGTCATTGCCAGTATGACCGCCGCAAAATTTAAAGCCATAGACAGAATCAGATTGAACTTTATGGTGCCCATTGTCTTTCTTGACAGCAGCAGCAGGTGTGGCAGCGTCCGTATATCGTCCCTTACCAGCGCCATATCGGCAGCCTCCACCGCAATGTCACTGCCTATGCCTCCCATGGCGATGCCGACGAAGGCGGTTTTCAACGCGGGAGCATCATTTATGCCGTCACCCACCATACAGACCAGTTCATTGCCATCCTGGTATTTTCTTACAGTCTCCATCTTGTCCTGGGGCAGGCACTCCGAATGCACTTCCGAAATACCTGCCAGGCTTGCCATATGTGAAGCGGCCTCCCGGTTGTCTCCGGTAATCAAAACGCTTTTTACACCTATGTCTGAAATGTTTTTAATTATTTCAGCGGCGTCTGTTCTCAGCATATCCGACAATGCAATCACTCCCGCGGTATTGCCGTCCACCGCTACCAGGATCGCGGTACAGCCTTCTGCCCTGAATGAACCGGCCCTGTCCAGGATTTGGGGTTCCAGAACTATACCGTTTTCCCGCAGCAGTTCAATATTTCCCGCCAGTATATCCCGGCCATTGACTACGGCCCTGACACCGCGGCCTGCTACCAGTTCAAATTCATCCGGTTCCGGCAGCTCTCCCTTGACCGCCGCCTTATAATGGGCCGCTATGGCCTTGCCCAGCGGATGCTC
>JAEWSZ010000215.1 GCA_023397905.1 Bacillota bacterium
TCATTGAACTGGTAAAGGAAGGCGCAGTGTCCATCCCCGCTGAAATAGACCATCTGCTCAAGGACAGGAAAAGCTGGGAGGAATACTACCTTCCGAAGCTTCAGTTTTCCGGGGACAGAGTGGATGCAGCGCAGCTCAGCAAGGTGTGCAATGATTCAGGAGGGGAAGACCCTTTCGGCCTGTATTGCGGGAGCCTTTTCGGGCAGATAAGGAACTGGATGGGCGTGGAGGGCATAAGCTACCTTTACGCGGATGACGAAGATCTTTACGACGAAATCATAAATACTGTGGGAGAGCTCTCCTACAAGGTCACAGAGAAGGTTCTGGCCTCAGGGGCGAAATTTGATTTTGCCCACTTCTGGGAGGACATCTGCTTTAAAAACGGGCCCCTGGTGAGGCCTGATATTTTTGAGGAAAAGGTGGGGCCCCATTACAGGCGTATTACAGAGCTTGTGAACAATTACGGCATAAACATTGTGTCACTGGACTGCGACGGGGTTATTGACGCTTTGATTCCCGCATGGCTGAACAACGGAGTCAACACAATGTTTCCCATTGAGGTAGGCACCTGGAATGCCAGCATAAAGCCGTGGAGGGACAAATACGGCAAAGAGCTGCGGGGAGTGGGGGGCATGAACAAAAATGTATTCGCCTGTGACTATGCCGCTGTGGATGAGGAGATCGAAAGGCTGAAGCCTCTGGTGGAACTGGGAGGGTACATACCCTGTATGGATCACCGCATACCTCCCGGGGCAATATGGGAGAATGTGCAGTATTACTGCGACAGAATGCGCAAGGTATTTGGCTGACAAACTGTAAAAGGCCTGCATAAGGTAATTAATGGAAAGAACGCTAAATAGGAATATATTTATTGAAAGCGGGGTGAGAGACCGCTTTTTTGCAATTGTACCGGAAACGCGGGTGTGGTATTATGAGACTGGATTAACTGTATGATTGGAGCAAATGTAATGGATACCATGACCGCGGCTAAAATAGTGTGGGATTATCATCATATGAATCACAGGCTTGAAAAGTCAGATTGCATAATAGTTCTGGGAAGCCACGATACACGCGTGGCTGAGAGAGGCGCCGAAGTCTTTCTGGAAGGCCTGGCGCCTGTCATTGTGTTTTCGGGTTATCTGGGAGCGCTGACCAGCGGCAGCTGGGAACGGCCCGAAGCTGAGATATTTGCCGAGATTGCAATGAAAAAAGGCGTGCCGCGGGATAAAGTCATAATAGAGAACAGGTCCACCAACACCGGTGAAAATTTCATTTTTTCAAAAGAGCTTTTACTTGAAAGAGGGATTGAGCCCAGGCGGATAATCGCGGTTCAAAAGCCCTATATGGAGCGGAGGACATATGCCACGGGAAAAAAGGTGTGGCCGGAGGCTGAAATCTCAGTCACTTCACCGCTGCTCACTTTTGAGGAATATCCAACTGAAGGCATTGCGGCAGACAAGGTAATAGCTATTATGGTGGGGGACCTTCAGCGCATTATGGTCTATCCGGAAAAAGGCTTTCAGATACCACAGGAAGTACCGGAAGAGGTACATGAAGCCTATGATTTCCTGGTCGGCGCGGGATATACAGAAAGGCTGCTGTGATTTTTGTGGTCTGCCGCTCCGTATTACCTGGATCGTATTACCTGAACGGAATTATTGGAAAATGCCGAAAGGCCGCAGGAGTTCCCACGCTGAAACTCCTTGCCGGAACTCCTTGATTGTACAAAAAGTAAAAAATTGTTATAATAATAAATATAATAATTCAATATGATGTGCGGTTGTACTTGTGTTGAACATTGACTGCAAGCCGGTTTGGAAGGACTGGCTATAATTTGGATTTCATATATATTGAATTTATTTTGCAGCAGTCCCATGCTCAAAACGCTTGGGCTAATTCACAGGGAGTCAGCATAATCAGTTGATTTTGCATATTGATGGACATGGAGGCTGATATGAAACTATACGGTGTTGTCAACATGGATATAGTGGGTTCAAGGAAGGTCGAAGACCGCCAGGGATTACAGGTGAGCCTTAATGACCATATCAGCCGTATAAATGACAAATACGTTGGAATACTTGCCGCGCCTGTTTCCATTACCCTTGGCGACGAATGGCAGCTCATTACCGGGAGTCCCCGGGAAGCTTACAATCTGATACATGAATTTCAGCAAATGCTTTGGGAGGATGGTTTTGAGCTTTATGCGGGCATTGGGATCGGAGAACTCAAAACCTCCGTATCCGATGACATACGCAAAATGGACGGGCCATGTTTTCATGCTGCCCGGTATGCCATTAATATTGCCAAAAACGGGGACAAGCTGAAAAACAGATACAACCTGAATAAGCTTAACAGGGTATTTCTTTTGTCCGGCGACATATCGGAGAAATTCGGGCCAGATATTCTGGACTTTTATTATAACTCAAAAGGAAGGTATAATGAGCCTGTGCTGCAGGAAATTGCGGCGGCCGCCGACATCCGCGCTTCGGAGGACGAAAAGGATCTGCTGCTTGAGAAGTTCATGCTGGAGAGGACGGTAAACCTGATTATAGAGAATAATGAGATTTTAAAAGCCAGGATGACAAAGAAACAGAGAGAGATTTACATCAGTTATTCAAAGCAGGGTTCCTACAGGAAGATCATAAATACGGAAGAATTCAGACAGGAGACCATCGGCGGGATAAGCCAGAAGCTCAACAGCGCTTCATATTTTACCATACAGCGCAACCATCACATGGTGGCTGCTTTGCTTAATACATATTCCAATATGGGAGGGTGACGCTTTGGATCCCGGGGCTTTAATATATTTGCTGCTTGCGCATTTTGCCGCGGATTTTCCGCTGCAATTTCAAAATATAGTAAAACTCAGAAATGATCCGGATAGGAAAACATCCATGCTGGGCAACGCCCTGCACGCATGTATCCATCTGATGCTATCGCTGTTTTCCCTTGTATTTTTCCGCTCACCGGCAATGCTTTTTATCGTTGCGGCCATAGCGCTGCTGCACTTCATTATAGATATGCTCAAATCGAAAATCATATCCGGGCGTCCTTTTATGAAATACAGCATCTATCTGTTCCTGGCCGACCAGGCGGCCCATTTGATCGGCATTTTCCTCGTTTTTTTCACAATAAACCGTATTTCATCGGGGTGGAGCTTTGGAGAAATGTTTGAAAGTATTTTTCTCACTTACCCGACTTACGGGCAGAGACTGCTGCTTTCTGCGGTCCTTCTCACAGCCGGGCTGTGGGGAACAGGAATATTTATTAAAATTGTCCTGGGGAGAATGGGCCTGCTGCCGTATAAAAGAGCTATCAACCTGAAAATCGAGCTGGTAAACAGCAGCAAAGACCGGGGAGCGGTTGACGGAGGCTTTTTAATAGGTATACTTGAAAGGCTTTTTATTATAATTTCAATTGTACTGAATATGCAGCTCGTGATCGGATTTATACTGACGGTCAAGTCTGTTGCCAGATTAAAGAAGTTTGACGATGAGCGGTTTGTGGAAATATTCATAATAGGCAGCTTTATCAGTTTTATTTCTGCAATTGCCGCGGGTTATCTGATAAGTCTGCTTCATATCATCCCAGCCATGTAAGCGCTGTTTTATTGAATGTAAACAAGTGAATAATTGTGCTGCTTTGCCACCTTGACCGCTTTTCTGGCTTTATAAAAGGAAGGGCCGTCCAGCTGGTTCACCGTCAGTTCGAAATTATGTATGGACACTTCTCCAACGCCTATTCCGCAATAGAAGATTATGCCGCCCAGGTTTTTCTGCATATATGAGAGAACGGCCGGATAATCGCAGGGAAAGTTCAACAGCCCTTGCCATTCGTCTCCGAGAGTGATCAAAAAAGGGCAGGCTATGCTGGACTTGAAAACTTCGTTTACGCCCTTCAAAGTATCAATTAGCTTGTATTGCACAGTTTCCCGGTCTTTTAACTGTTTTGAATTTTTTATGTCACATATCATGGTCAAATATTGCATTGTTTTTCTCCAATCAAGAGTTCATACAATGTTACAAACACCTCATAGTGTTTAGATTATATAATAAACATACTGGGGTGTTTAGTTTACCGCCTATTATGCATTGTTAACAGTAATTTAAATGTTTAGTCATAAAGTCAATTAAGGGTTGAAACCTCAGCCTTAAAATAATAACAGTATATGCGTTTGACCACGCATTTGGTGAATGGCCGGACAGGGTTTAAGGTGCAATCGGACAAAAACGGGGAATTTATGGATTAAAAACCCGGAATGTTGTAAAATAATTAAAACAAGGAAACTTAAGTAAGGAAACTTGGATAATGTACTTTGGTATGAAATTTACCGGTATACGGTTATGAGAGGAGAATTGCCATGAAATTTTGCTGGACCACGATAAAAGTGAGAAATCTGGAGGCTTCCTTAAAGTTTTACGGGGAGATAGTGGGACTTCCGGTTACACGGAGATTAAGCGCCGGTCCCGGCACCGAGATAGCTTTTCTGGGAGACGGAGAGACACAGCTTGAACTGATGTATCATGAGGGAGCGGAAAAGGTTGACCTGGGAAAGGACATTTCCATCGGTTTTGAGGTGGAATCGGTAGAGGAAAAGCTCGCGTTTGTGAAAGAAAGAGGATTTGAAGTCAGCGGTCTATTTCAGCCAAACCCCCATGTTAAGTTCTTTTATATAGACGATCCCGACGGACTGAAGGTACAGTTTGTACAGAATGTGTGAAAATAAAAGCCGTAGTTAAAGCAAGCGCCGGTAAGACCCGTGATCCGGGCCGGAAAGCCAATGGCAAAACCGGCTGCTTGCACAAAAAATTATAATACGGGCACAGCCGGAAAAAAGAAGAGAGAATAGAAGTAAAGCGAGGTTAATGCCGTTTCTATTCTCTCTTCCGGTTCTTGATTTTCCGTGGGTCTGAACTCCTGAATTCCATTTTTAAGAATTTATCATTACTCCTGAAACCTAACTTCCGGATTCTGGTCCATGTCTAGAGCTCCCAACCAGGAAGATACTTCGCGGTGTTTTTAAGCATTCTGTCAAACAGCGTCTTTGCATCGTCCAGAGGGATGTTGACCAGGGGATCGTTTAAAAATGCATTAAAGGCCTTCTGCCTGTTGCAGGTCAGGCCTGCCTCAACGATACAGCGCTGATTATATATATGGGGTAAAACCAGGTTCAAAACTTCGTCGGGTAAAGCGCCTGCATAAAGCGGTGTGATGTCGTCCCTGCGGACCAAAACATTGGTTTCCACCACCGAACCCACAGGCACTCCTTCAATCTGCCCTATATTTGGCATATTGGCGTTTGTGACCAGGTCTTTCAGGCCGAGAAGGGCACAGATGATTTTTACTCCTTCTTCTCCGGTTTCATTTATTTTGAATTCCATTTCTCCGGACACCAGCTTCCGGCTTTCTTCATTCTTCAGAGTTGTATATTCGCCCTTTCTCCACTGCACGGGAGTCAATGTAAACATAAAATCCCGGATGGTCTCTTCATCCTTCAAATACCACTTGTTTGGAACAAATTCCGCCAGATGGCGGTCCCCTGCTGCGGCAATAATCCCGTACCTTTTGAAGAGGTCAAATTTCACTCTCTGAGCAGATGAGAAAAAACTGTTGAGCCAGTGATCGCCCGATTCGTGATAACCGGTTTCATAATACTTGTCAGCAAATTTCCGGTATACCGGGAACAGATCAATGCCGTTGTAGGAAGCCGAGGTCAGCCATGTGAAATGGTTTATTCCCGTAACATTTACCTTTATATCCTGGCGGGTGATGTTTTCACCCAGGCCGGCTTCCATTGCGGCCGAGGCCAGCAGCTTCTGTGTGCCGAAAACTTCATGGCAGCAGCCTATGGCCTTGATTTGGGGGAATACCGAATAGAGGGTCTGTGTGCAGACCGTCATGGGATTTGTATAATTGATGACCCAGGCGTCGGGAGCAAAATCGCGTATGGCTTCGGCGATGACCCTGTATTGGGGAATCGTCCTCATGGCTCTGACCAATCCGCCGGGGCCGACACTGTCGCCTACGGGCTGGAGTATGCCGTATTTTTTAGGTTCGTCGACGTCCGATTCCATCTCGTCAAAGGTGCCCGGCAAAATAGAGGCAATGACGAAGTTTGCTCCGGTAAGCGCCTCCCGGAGGCTGCCTGACACTTCGAAAGTCCACCTGTTATTGTATTCCTCTTTGGAAAAAAGCCTGTTGCCTATTATTGCATTGTTTTCTGCTGCTTTTCTGTCGATATCGTAGAGTTTCACCGTACCGGACAGGCTTTTTTCAACGGCCAGGTCGCTCATCAGACCCCAGGCCCAGCCTTTTGAGCCGCCGCCGATATAGGCTATGTTTATATCTTCCGCATGTGAATTGCATACTTTCATTACATACGACCTCCCTTTCTTTTTTCACTGATAATTATACTCATGCGGGCGGCGTACGGGCTACGGATATATTGTCTTAATAATGTGAGACTATACAATTCTTGTCATAGCAGATATTTTTCAATGGGTTTTTTCATGCTTTTTCCGGTACTGGTGCGGGGAGAGACCCAGATATTTTTTGAAGACTCTGGCAAAGTGGGAAGGGCTGGCATATCCCACATGGGTGGCAATTTCCGTCACCGTATGGTTTGTGCTTTTCAGCAGATCTCTTGAGACCTCAAGGCGTATATTATTCATATATTGAGGGATAGAATGATTTGTTATTTCCTTGAACCTTCTGGACAGATAGAAAGCGCTCAATTTAAAATGCCCTGCCAGGTCCTCCAGCTTTATGTCCTGGCTGTAATTGTCCTGGAGGTACAGGCATACCTCGGAAATCAGCCTGTATATGTTGGGAGAATAGGATTTGCCGGTTTCAACAGAACAGTGGCTCCTGTCAAGATATATAATGAGCTCTTTGAGCATGAGTTCCAGGTTCAGAGCATAATTTCCGGGCCTGGTGTTGAATTCCTCCAGCATATTGAAAAGCAGAAATTCAACCTTTTCTCTTTCGTTATTTTTCAATTCCACTATGGAATATCCATTTATGCCGCCCAGCAGCTTCACAGCGGAGGCAAACCGGTCAAAGCCCGTTAAAAATTCCGGACGGAAATATATGCAAAAGCGCTGGTAGTTTTTTATTCCCGCATAGGTAGTTTTGTGCCTGGTCCCGGGAGCTATTATGAGCACATCGCCTTTTTTGGTGGAGTAAAACCTGTCTTCAATGAAGTAGTTTCTGCCTCCCGACATCTGGTAATATATCTCGAAGTTGTCGTGGCTGTGCATTTCGGACATATTCATCACATGCTTGTATTCCAAATGTTCTATTTCAAAAAAAATATCATCGGACATATGGGCCTCCGGACAGCTTTTAATATCTGAATTTCCGCGGCAGTACCTTGTAAAGGCAAAAGTTAAATTTACTATAAATTATAGAATGCGCAATTATTAAATGCAATAAGGAACTTTCAGGAAACTTTCGGCGGTTCCGGATCATGGCTGTAAAATAGGACTATTGATGTGGGGCATATTTTATGATATATTGATTACAGTGAAAATGTAAGCGCTTACAACGGAGGCAGAAAGGTTTCTATTGTATGAATATTTATGATATGGCCAGGGAGGCCGGAGTTTCAATAGCAACCATATCCAGGGTGATCAACGGAAAGGATACTGTCAGCCCCAAAACCAGGAGCAGGGTGGAGGCGGTGCTGAAAAAGTACAACTATGCGCCCAGTGAGATCGCCAGGGGACTGGTGGTAAACTCCATAAGGACCGTGGGTGTCATGACGGCGGATATAAGGGACGTTTACTACGCCCATGTTTCATACAGGGTGGAACAGGAATTGAGCAAGCTGGGCTATAATGTAATACTCTGCAATACCGGAGAGGACACGAAAGAAAAAATCAAATATATGCAGACCATTTTACAGAAAAAGGTGGACGGGATAATACTCGTGGGGTCTGTTTTCAGGGATGCGGGTCTGGACAGCTATATAGCTGAGGCGGCTGAGCGGGTTCCGGTGGTTATGATAAACGGGCATGCGGATTCCCGGAATGTTTATTCGGTCATATGCGACGACGCCTTCGGAACAGCTTCGGTGGTTGACTACATGGTTGGTGCCGGCAGGAAGGCATTGGTGTACCTGAGAGACAGGCATAGCTACAGTTCGGACCTGAAGGCAAGGGGATTCAAAGCAGGTATGAAGAAAAACGGGCTGCCTTTTGGAAAATATTCGCTGATAGATGTAAAAAAAGGTCTGGAGGGCGGATATGAAGGTATCGACAGGCTTATGGAAAAAAAGTGCGTTTTTGACGCGGTTATATGCGGGGACGACCTGACAGCCATCGGGGCCATAAAAGCGCTGAAGCGTCAGGGTATAAAGGTGCCTGAGCAGGTGGCTGTCACGGGCTTTGACAATTCTGTCCTGGCCAGGTGCAGCGATCCCTCCCTCACTTCGGTAGACAGTATGATGGAGGAAATGGGAAGGCATGCTGTGGATATTTTTAGCAGGATTATGGAAGGAAGCAAAGTGCGGAACAGTCTGGTCATAAAGCCTGAGATAATTGTCAGGGACAGCGGATAAAGCCGGAATACAGAAGACGGACCTGGTATAAAGCCGGAATACAGAAGCGGGACCTGGGGTAAACCCGATGATAAGGGCCGGTGCCTGGAATAAAAAATCTGCAGGAGTTAAGCAGGCTGGCGGCACAAGAGGGTAAGGCAAATTTTTTTAAGCCGAAAATGTAAGCGCTTACAAACAATTTGAAGATTTTAGCGTTTGGGTTAAGAATGTTATTGATTCAGGAGGCTTTAGCCTCAAACCCAAGCTGTGGGTTTAAGGCGGGTAATAATTGACTTGCCGCGGTATTTTATACATGAGCCGGAAAGAAATGCGGGAAATGGTACAAAAGGCAATGCCGGTAGTGATGCGGGAAGCAGTATGAGAAGCAATATAGAATGTAATACGGGAGGTAATGCATGAAAGCGTTGAATAAGGATTTATTGATCAGCAGTCATAAATTTCCGGAGGATTTAAAGGTGGGTTCAGTGAAATATCTGCCGGAAAGAGTGTTGCAGTTTGGCGAAGGGGTTTTCCTGAGAGGCTTTGTTGACTGGATGCTGGACTGCATGAATGAAAAGGGCATTTTTAACGGGCGCGCGGTGGTGGTTCAGCCAAGGGGGCAGGAGGCCATTGAGGTGCTGAACTCCCAGAACGGCCTGTATACCCTGTATTTAAGAGGTATACGTGACGGAAAAACCATTGAGGAAAAAAGCGTTGTTTCCTCAATTTCGAGGGGTATAAATCTTCACCGGGATTTTGATGAATATCTCAGGTGTGCGGAAAATCCGGATTTAAGGTTTGTTGTCTCAAACACTACGGAAGCCGGTATTGCCTATAATCCTGCCGACAGGCCGGATGACAGGCCGCCTGCGTCTTTTCCCGGAAAGCTTGCGGTTTTTCTTTACAGAAGGTATACGGCTTTTAGGGGAAATCCTTCAAAGGGCATGGTTATACTGCCCTGCGAGCTCATTGAAAGAAACGGGGACCGGCTGAAGGAAATAGTCCTCAGGCTGGCGGGGGAATGGGGTCTGGAAGGAGCTTTCATTGACTGGATCGAAAACTCAAATCACTTTCTGAACACTCTTGTGGACAGGATTGTCACGGGATATCCTGCCGAGGAAGCGGAAAAGCTGACGGGTGAGCTGGGATACGGAGACAGGCTGCTGAATGCCGCCGAGCTCTTCCACCTGTGGGTCATAGAGGGAAGCGGGCAAATTTCCGCCGAGCTGCCCTTTGACAGGGCAGGACTGGATGTAGTATGGACGGATGACCTGACCCCATACAGGACGCGGAAGGTCAGGATACTGAACGGGGCCCATACCATGACTGCGCTGGCGGCGTATCTCTATGGAAAAAATACCGTGGGGGAATGTATTGATGATGAGCTGGTACATGCGTTTATGAATGAAGGCATATTTCAGGAGATTATCCCCACTCTTGACATGCCGGAAAAAGAGCTGGCGGACTTTGCGGAAGCCGTGCTGGAGAGGTTTGCCAATCCGTTTATACGGCACAATCTCCTGAGCATAGCCATGAATTCAACATCAAAGTTTAAGACCAGGGTATTGCCCTCCATATTTGCATATATGGACAGGAAGGGAGAGATCCCGGAAGCCCTGACCTTTTCACTGGCTGCGCTGATAGCTTTTTACAGGGGAGCTGAAATCCGTGAAAATGCATTGATTGGCAAAAGAGAGGGAGCTGAATACAACATTTCGGACGATATGCAGGTGCTTCAGATGTTTTTAGAGCTATGGAGCAGTTTCGACGGCAGCAGGGAAGGGGCGGAGAGGCTTGCGGCAGAAGTGTTGTCCAGGGCGGATATATGGGGTTCGGACTTAAATGAACTAAAGGGCTTCGGAGCCAAAGTGTCGGAATACCTGTTCAGGATAGTTACCGGTGGAATGAAGGAAACAATGGGATCAGAATTCGGAAGACAGGGGAAGAGGAATCGGTATGGTAAAGAGTAAGCTGCTGAAAATCAATGAAAGGGATAATGCCGCCGTATTGCTGGATAATGTAGCCGGAGGCGAGACCCTTGTACTGGAAGGCATGGTGCTGATAGCCGGAGAGGATATTGAAAAGGGTCATAAAATCGCGGTCAGGGATATAGCCTGCGGTGAAGATGTTATAAAATACGGCTTCCCCATAGGATATGCGACAAAAGCCATAAATGCCGGTGAACATATTCATACGCATAATATAAGGACAAAGCTCAAGGGACTGTCCGAATATTCATATAATCCGGATGCAAACGGGAAATCCCATATGCAGGGCATGCCTGATCCGTATGGGGCGGATGCGGCAGCGGCGGCCGGAAAACCTGAAGCATATGAATTTATGGGCTATGTCAGGGAGAATGGTGAAATCGGCATCAGAAATGAGATATGGATCGTAAATACCGTAGGCTGTGTAAACAAAACCGCCGAACTCATTGCGGCAGAAGCCAATATCAGGTTTGCAGGCCGCACGGACGGGATTTTTGCATTTCCTCACCCATATGGCTGTTCACAGCTGGGAGACGACCATAAAGCCACCCAGAAGATACTTGCGGATATGGTGAAGCACCCAAATGCGGCGGGAGTACTTGTATTGGGGCTGGGGTGTGAAAATAACAACATTGCCGAATTCAAAAAAATACTGGGAGAATACAATCCGGACAGGGTAAAATTC
>JAEWSZ010000222.1 GCA_023397905.1 Bacillota bacterium
GATTAACGGGCTGTAAAATAAAGCGACCCGAAAATGACAGTATAAAGGATTAGGATTAACAGGGAGGTAATAAATTATGGGTAAGATTTTAGCATTTATGTATAATGATATGGCTGATTTTGAAATGACTTATGCGACCCATCTGCTGGCCCATGAGCTGGGAAAACAGGTGGTGTCCTGTGCATATGATTTGAAGCCTGTGACCAGCAAGGGAAGATTGGTTTTCCTGCCGGCGGTGACAGTGGCGGAAGCCGACGTAAACGATTATGAGGCTTTTGTGATCCCGGGAGGCTGGAATCCGGTGGTCAGGGACGAGATGCTTGAACTTATAAAAAGATTTTATGACAGCGGTAAGCTGCTGGCGGCAATTTGCGCGGGTCCCCGTTTCCTTGCGAAGGCCGGGATCCTGGACAAGGTCAAATACACCACTTCCATTGTTGAATGGAATCAATCTCGCAGGGAGCAGTTTAAAGAGGAAGATCCCTTTCCCAGAGAAAATTTCATAAATACCAGGGTGGTCAGAGACGGCAATGTGATCACTTCACAGGGGATTTCCTTTGTGGATTTTGCCGTTGAGGTGGCCGACTATTTCGGGATGTTCAAGGACAACGCCGGAAAACAGGCGTTTTTTAATACAATTACCGGAAGGAATCAGTAACCGGAATTCAGAACGCAGAATAAACCCTGAAGACAGATTCATAAAACAGAATTCAGAACCGGAATAAAAGATAAGAGTGAAAACCCCGGAACCATAGTCCGGGATCGAAATATGCAGAAGGAGAAGTGTGAAAGAAATTTTTTAAAAATTATAAAGGGGGACCGAGCCCATGCCGGCTTTCATGATGTTTTGTGCGAGATGCGGGGCATGGGCATAAATATGGGAAAAACTGTTTTGGTCACCGGAGCATCAAGAGGGATAGGGCATGACATTGCCGTACTGTTTGCACTAAAGGGCTACAATGTGGCCATAAATTATAACAAAAATGCGGAAGCTGCACGTTTGCTGCAGCAGGAGCTGCTTTCGGCCCAATGCAGCGTTATGGCGGTGCAGGCAGATGTTTCGAGCAGGGAGCAGGTGGATGGGATGTTGGAGGCTATCCGCCGCAGGTTCGGGGATGTAGATGTGCTGGTAAACAATGCGGGAGTGGCAAAGCAGCAGCTTTTTACCGATATTTCAGTCCGGGAATGGGACGAGATGTTCGACGTGAATGTAAAGGGCATGTTTCTTTGCTGCCAGGGCGTGTTGCCTGCCATGATAAGAAACCGGAGGGGAAAGATAATCAATATATCGTCAATCTGGGGTATGACGGGGGCTTCGTGCGAGGTATTGTATTCAAGCACCAAGGCTGCGGTTATCGGCATGACTAAAGCTCTCGCAAAAGAGCTGGGACCCTCAAATATCCAGGTGAATTGTGTTGCTCCGGGAGTGATAGATACCGATATGAACGCCGGGCTTGACCAGGAGACCGTGGAAGGGCTGAAGGAGCAGACTCCGCTTGGAGTCATAGGCAAGGGAAGGGATATCGCCGAGGCGGTTTTTTTTCTTGCCTCGGACAGGGCGGATTTCATAACCGGACAGGTCATAAGCCCCAACGGCGGGTTTTTAATATAAGTGATTCAGGGTACTTGTACAATTTGCAGGATAAGTAGTATACTTAGTTAGTATGATTTTAGACGGCAGATGCGCTGAAGCAGTCACAGCCGGATAAACTTTGCAGGGCGGACAGACCTGCTTGAGGCCTCTGACCAGCCGACCGGCGGGGAAATAGCGCTGAGATGTGCCTGAAAGGCACTAATACATAAGTTTCCGGGAGGAAGGAAAAGGTATTATGAATAATACTTCAGGAGTCAAGAGATTTTTAGAATATCTTCCGGTGAGTATTAGATTTCACAAGTTAAAGAATGAGGGACTGGCACGGCTGATTTTTGTGCTTGTCCTTTTTTGCCAGTTGGTAGGAAGCTATATTCCTCACCAGATTTTAAGCCGGATATCCACAGCGGATTTTGATTTGCTGTATTCCGCTCTGACCATGTCGTCAGAGTCGACCTTGAATGCGGAACAGGCGGAAAAAGTTTTTTATCCGCTGCTCGCGTTGCTTGGAGTTATGTTATTGGTTAAACTGGTGTCAAACATGTTCCTGTCGGTGTATATGTATTCGTATATATCCGAACTCAGAGGAAAGGATACCGGCTTTGCCGCCAGCTTCAAGGGCGCTTTTAAGCACATGGGAAGATTGATCGGCTACAATATTTTATTTGGCCTGTTGGTTATGATCGGCCTGATGTTTTTTGTTGTCCCTGGCGTAATCGCATATATAATTTTTGTGTTCGGATTCTGCTATATACTGGATCTGAAATTGAGCATATCCGATGCCTTCACTGCAAGCAATGAGATTACAAAGGGGCAGAAAACACAGATAATAAGCATATTTGCCGGCTTTTATCTTATATTTGAGTTGCCCATAGTCCTGATTCTCTCAGGCAGTTCACTGGGAACCGCATATCTGGCCTCATTTTTCAGTACTATTTCGAGTATGATTTTACAAAGATTAATTACACAGCTTTATATGGACCTGGAGTATAAAAAGGAACGCACTACTAAATAATACTACCTGATTTTCGTGGCGTTTTATGCGTACGTGGGAGGTTATATGGGGATTGGCCATATTCTCAGAGTTTTGAAGCCGGCGGCTGGGCAGGTTTCAGATGAAAATTATGAACTTAGCAGAAGGCGGTTTATTGTTGAAGGCTGCCTGGCAAATGCAGTTGCTGCGCTTACATCGGGCGCCTTTCTTATCGGCTTTGCAAACTATATGGGGTCCAATGATCAGATAAATGGCATTATTGTGTCCATTCCGCTGCTGACAGCCTTGATACAGCTGTTCAGTCCACTTGTGTTCGAGAGGCTGAAAAGCAGGAAAAGGCTTGTCGTCGCGCTATGCCTGTCATACAGGGTGCTTCTTGGCTTGATGGTGCTGGTCCCATTTATAACGGAGAACAGGGGCATGAGACTGTTCCTGCTTGGATTCATGTATTTTCTGGCATACTCCGCAGGCGGTTTTCTGAATCCCGCCGCAGGCAGCTGGCTGATCAGCCTTGTGCCTGAGAGGATGAGAGGCAAATACTTTGGTTTAAGGGATATGTGCATTCTGGCTTCCACAGCCGGTATTTCACTCCTTATGGGAAGGATACTGGACATCTTCAAATCCAATGACAGGTATTTTATCGGATTTGCGGTTGTCTTTGCGGTCGTTCTGGTACTTGCCTTTCTGAATTTTAATACCATAAGGAGAATAAAGGAGCCGGAGGTCGTGCAGCTCAGCCATAGCCTCAATCTGAAAAGTGTTTTCACAATTCCAGTAAAACATAAAAAATTCAGAAAGATCATATTGCTGAATATTATATGGAATTTGAGCGCTCAGCTGTCTCTTCCGTTCTTTTCGGTATATATGGTAACCGGCCTGAAGCTTTCATATACGTTTATAATGATCATGGGAATTATTCTTTCAAGCGTACAGGCCGTTTCCGCGAAAATATGGGGAAAAATCTCCGAAAAGCATACCTGGGAATACACTACGGTTGTTTCCATTGCCCTTATAGGAATATGCCATGTCACATGGATTTTTGTAACTCATGCCACGTATTTCATATTGATACCCATTATTCAGGTACTGGCAGGCATTGCCTGGGCGGGCGTAAACATGTCTCTGTTCAATATTCAGTTCAAGTATGCCCCACAGGAGGGAAGAACAATATTTATCGGATTCAATGCCGCCGTCTCCGGGCTGGCGGGTTTTTGCAGCGCTTTGATCGGAGCGGTGCTGGTGGGTGCTTTAAGCGGTGCGGAAATTGATATAGGAATAACCGTACTGGATAACATGCGGCTTGTTTTTGGTGTTTCGGGTCTGTTGGTGCTGGGATGCTCCGCATTTTTCACATATTGGTTCAAAGATAAAAAAGTATCTTGACAAAAGGTACTGACAGCATATATTATATTTCTTGTACCTTGTGTAACAACAAAATAAATACGGGCAATTAACTCAGCTGGTAGAGTGTCATCTTGACGTGGTGAAAGTCACAGGTTCGAGTCCTGTATTGCCCACCAGACGGATTAAACTGCGTAAAGGCAGTTTTTTTACATGTAAAGTGTTTATTGATGGCTTTGCCGGAAATCTTATTCTTATGAAATTAAGTACTGACAATATAGTCAGTACTTTTTTACATTGCGGTAGATTAATAATTATGGAAACGGAGGTCCAATCATGGCAATTGAAAAAGTAAAAGCTTTTTTCAGGCAATACGGCATTGAAGATAAAATAATGGAATTTGACGTTTCAAGCGCGACGGTTGAATTGGCCGCAAAAGCGTTGAATTGTGAACCGCAGCGGATAGCCAAAACCCTGTCCTTTGCTCTGGACGGTCAGTGCATACTGGTTGTAACCGCGGGAGACGCCAGGATTGACAATGCGAAATACAAGGCCAAATTCGGCACAAAAGCGAAAATGCTCACTCCGGAGGAAGTGCTGGAAAATGTGGGACATGCTGTGGGAGGCGTTTGCCCCTTCGGCATTGCTTCAGGAATACCGGTCTATCTTGACGAATCCCTGAAGAGGTTCACAACGGTATTTCCTGCCTGCGGAAGCAGCAACAGTGCCATTGAACTCACCATACCGCATTTGGAGCAATATGCAGATTGCAGGGAATGGGTTGATGTATGCAAGGACTGGACATAGGGATGAACCACAGTTCTGCGGCATTTCAAAATAATTTTCTTTTTGTGATTAAACCAGTGCGGTTTCACATAATAATATACGAAGTGAATTTTGAGATGCAAAAGTATAATCAACCTTACTATACCTTAAAAATTAAGAAAAGAGATGGTACAAATGCTGCAAAATGTAATAATACTGCTGCTGAGCCTTGGGATAATACTCATAGGCTGCGAACTCTTTACGAATGGAATCGAATGGCTGGGAAAAAAGCTGAATCTGGGAGACGGAGTGGTTGGAAGTATCTTTTCCGCAGTGGGTACCTGCCTGCCTGAAACGCTCATACCCATAATTGCGCTGCTCTTCTCCAAAAATCAGGCCCATTCGGTTGACATAGGCATAGGCGCCATAGTTGGAGCGCCCTTTATGCTTTCCACCCTTGCTTTTTTCATAACGGGATTGAGCGTTATCATATTTTCCAAAAGGCGCAGGACCGGATACCGTCTGAATGTCAATCTGAATGTTCTGGGCAGGGATATTTCATTTTTTGTGCTGGTTTATACAAGCATGCTTGTGGTTTCCTTCATAGCTTTTGGCTTTATAAAGGATATAATGGCATTCATACTCATAGGCTGTTACATATATTACGTGGTGAAGACCGTCAACGACGACAGGGCGAGCAGTGGCGAGATCGATGAGCTCCTGCTTTCAAGGGCATTCAATTTCAAAACCGGCAACACCATAATAATCATACAGGTGCTGCTGGCTCTTGTTGCCATATTAGCGGGAGCCGAGCTCTTTGTGAAAAATATAGAAGTGGTGTCAAAGGGCCTTGGCATTTCCACCCTGGCACTGTCAATCATTGTCACGCCCATAGCTACGGAGCTTCCTGAAAAATTCAACAGTGTGATCTGGATAAGCAAAAACAAGGATACGCTGTCGCTGGGCAATATAACAGGCGCCATGGTATTTCAGAGCTGTATTCCCGTATCCATAGGCTTGCTGGCCACAGACTGGAAACTGGACACCATTACCATAGTCAGCGCATTGCTTGCTCTTTCATCCTCTCTGGTGACCTTTTTGTGGATAAAAGCTAAAAAGTATCTGAATCCTGTGCCGTTAATGACGGGAGGATTGTTTTATGCCATTTTCATAGGCTTCCTGATTGTCCGGGGGTTCAAGTGAACCATTCCCGGCTTTCAGGCAGGCGGCGCCTTGCGCTAAAGTATATTTTCCAGTGAAAAGCTCTCCCTTTTGGGGATATGGAGAATATAATGCCTCAGAGCTTCCAGTTCTGCAAGGGCCGACGGGTAGTCCCGGCTCTCTACATATTTTTTCGCCTCGGTAAATGAATTGTCTATATTGTCTATTTCGAAGTGGTCCAGCATTATGGCCCAGCCAAACTTGGTCTTATCCCAGAGCTGTTCAAAGTCTTTCAGCTGCTTTCCCGCTTCATCCCACTGCTCATTTGACACCGACAAACCTGCCGAACCGACGCTTTTCTCCAGTCTGCCCGCCGATATGTTGAGATAGTACAGCGATAATAAGCCCGAAATTATTATAACTAACACCAGGCAGATTATTACTATTATTGTTTTGGTATTGCTGTTCATAATATTAGCCTCCCGGGCCGTTTACGGCTTGCCGTAATGTACGGAATACCGTATCCGGCGGTTTTTACTATTTGTTTTTCGTTTCCTTTGCCTGGCAGAAAAGTTTTCTATCCGAATCCATGCTGGCAAAAAATACGTCTTTGATGTTTTTTATTCCCAGCTTGTTCAATTCCATTTCCAGTCCGGGCTTGTCCATATTCACGCGCCTGAGATTATTTTCTATGAGATCTCCGTCGATGATCAGCTCAATGGCGGGCGCTTCGTATTTGACGCTGATATTCATATCTTCCGGAGTTATATTTCTTTTTGAAGCCTTGGGGACCACGCTCAGCTGGCCGTTTGTCTCGAGTATTGCGTACTCCACATCCGCAATATTATAAATGTCCTTGCTCCTGAGCTGTTCCATCAGATCGCTCAGAGTATACATTTCGTTCCTGAAAACACTTTCGTTTATTTTTCCCGAGGATATTAAAATACTGGGCCTGCCGCATATTATATTTCTGGCCCTGGAGCTTTTTAATGAAATGAAGGAAATCAGTATCTGGGCGGCAAGCAATGTCAGTATTGGTATAATACCGTTTACCAGCGGTATTCCGGTGTTTTGCATGGGTACGGACGCCAATTCCGAAATCATTATGGCCACCGCCAGCTCAAAGGGCTGAAGCTGGCCGATCTGCCTTTTACCCATTATCCTCATGGCGATTATTACGACGATATAAAGAATTAATGCTCTGATAAAAACAACCAGCAATTTGTTAACCTCTTTCTGTATAAGATAATAATATAGTATTTTTAATAATTTAAAAAAAATACCCTGGAAGAGGGAGAGGGTATTAATTTCTCCATATTAGGTATTTTAGGGCTTAATATTTAGAGAAATCGAGAAAATCAACGATTTTAGGATAATTATCATATTAATTGATTGCAGAATAACATTTTTTTCAATTTAAATTGGAATTTAACATTTTTAGATAATATTCAAAAGGTGGTATAATTAAAATGTATTCTTTACTAATGGGGCATTGTAAATGGCGATAGGCTGTTATAGTGCTCATTATTTTTACCCTTTATTCCGGACTCGCGGGAACCTACGGGACTGAAATATTTATTTTGGGGGTTAATAATAGTTGCACAAAGATATTTTTGTATGATAGAATTGGTATTAAATATTCAAAGGCCGTGAATAATTCCGGAATGATGCCCTGTACAGGCCATTCCCCAGTAGCAGTCCATGCTGTTTTAAGAGAGCAATCTGGTTGGTGAAAAGATTGAAGGCATGGAAATTGCGAATTACAGATTAGGAGCCGCATTTGCCGGGTATGCCCGTTACAGCGATAAAGATCCTGAAGGCGCGTTAAGTCTGTGCTTTTCAGGGTGAATTAAGGTGGTACCACGAGCTCTTCGTCCTTATAAAAGCCAATTCAGATGGCTTGGGACAAAGGGTTTTTTTATTTTTATGGGACATATTAAAAACAGGGTATGAGGAGTGAAAGTTTATGGGCAACGTTTACGATTTATTAAAAGAAAGAGGCTTTTTAGCACAGGTTACGCATGAAGAAGAGGTTAGGAAGCTGTTAAATGAAAAGAAGGTAACTTTTTATATCGGGTTTGACCCTACGGCGGACAGCCTGCACGTGGGGCATTTTCTCCAGCTGATGGTCATGGCTCACATGCAGCAGGCAGGGCACAGGCCGATTGCCCTCATTGGCGGAGGAACTGCAATGGTTGGAGATCCATCCGGCAAAAACGATATGAGGAAGATGATGACCAGGGAGATCATCCAGTACAACGCTGACAGATTCAAGGTACAGATTTCGAAATTTATTGATTTTTCAGAAGACAGAGCGGTTATGGTGGACAACGGGGACTGGCTCCTGGGGCTGAATTACGTTGAGTTTTTGAGGAATGTGGGAGTCCACTTCTCCGTCAACAGAATGTTGACGGCGGAATGCTTCAAGAGCAGAATGGAAAAGGGCCTGACCTTCCTTGAATTCAACTATATGCTGATGCAGAGCTATGACTTCCTGGTGCTCAACAGAAAGTACAACTGCGAAATGCAGCTGGGAGGCGACGATCAATGGTCCAATATTCTGGGCGGCCTTGACCTGGTCAGGAAATCCGATGGAAAGAGCGTATACGGAATGACCTTCACCCTGCTCACAACCAGCGAGGGCAAAAAGATGGGAAAAACCGAAAGCGGAGCCGTTTGGCTGGATCCTGAAAAGACCACGCCTTATGAGTTCTACCAGTACTGGAGAAATATCAGCGACAACGACGTTGAAAAGTGTCTGGCGCTGCTGACATTCCTTCCAATGGATGAGGTGAGGAGACTGGGCGCGATGGAGGATGCCGGGATCAACCAGGCTAAAGCCGTTCTCGCCTATGAGGTCACAAAGATAGTTCACGGAGAGGCGGAGGCCCAAAAGGCAAAAGAAGCTGCCGAAGCTATTTTTGGAGGGAAAGGGGATTCCGACAACATACCCTTCATTGAGATTCGGGCTTCAGAGCTGGAGGCCGGTATTAAAATAACAGACCTGCTGGTACTGGCCGGACTGACCCCCTCCAAGAGCGAGGCCAGAAGAACGGTCCAGCAGGGCGGAGTTATGCTGAATGAAGCCAAGATAACAAGCTTTGACCACGTTGTGGGGACGGGCGACCTGAAAGACGGGGAAATGATGCTCCAGAAGGGCAAGAAGAGCTTTGTAAAAATCAAGGCGGTTTAAGCGCATTCAGGATCTTTTGAGTTGAAGCCGTATGAAATATAAAATTTGAAATGGAATACTAAAATTAAATTTGAAGAAAATAATAAAGGATTCAATTGACCGTTGAGTTCTTTATTATTTTACAAGGAGGATCCGATATGCCGATTACCAGTAAGGAACTTATGCTGATCCAGGATAATGTCAGCATGTGCGAGAGCAATATAAAATATTATCAGGGCTGCGCGCAGCTTGCTGCGGACAGTCAGGTAAAGAATCTGTGCAACCAGCTGGCAAATGAGGAAAAGAACAATCTGCAGCTGTTGATAAAGCATATTAACACAGCCGGACAATAACAAAACCCGCTTTCTTCAGCAGCTTTGCCGGAGAGGGCATATAAAAATCATATGGAGGAAAGCTATGGCAAACTTAACAGACAAGGATATAATGGCGTCGGTTCTGAATGAACACAAGCTGGCCGCGTCATCTCTGACAAATCTAATTCTGGAAAGTGTGTCTCCCATGCTGAGAAGCGATGCGGAGAGCATATTGACCAGAACCTTCAACGCACAGAAACAGGTTTTTGACATGATGTCCCAAAAAGGGTGGTATCCGGTCCAGAATGCAAATCAGCAGGAGATATCATCGGCACAGCAAAAGATACAAAATGTTGAATCACAGCTGTCATAAATTCAGAGGGCAAGCCCGCCTGCGGCTTGTCCTTATTTCTGATTTGCCCCATATACCGGGGCAAGCCATAGCCTCAGGTCCAAAATGGGACAGGGATGGATAATCCGGCTTTCTAAAACCGTGCAATACGTGTAAAATACACATTTCCAGAGCTTTTAACATACGCCCTAAAGTTGAGTAACACTTTGTTAATATAAGCATAAGATAATAATGCAGGAGCATAGGGGATTTTTATATGCATTTTTTATTTTAATTGTCATTCTTAAGGAGGGAAGGTCGTGCAAGCACTACATTCAAAACAGTTCCGGCATCGGAGGTGTATTTTATTATGAATAAAATAACAATCAGGGGAGGTAAAAAACTAAAAGGTGAGATTGGAATTGAAGGTGCAAAAAATTCCGTGTTGCCCATACTTGCCGCTACTATTTTGAACGGCGGGGAGAACGTGATAAAGAACTGCCCTATGTTCAAGGATGTGGAAGTTATTCTGGATATCCTGAAGACTATAGGCTGTAAAGTGAAAATAGAAGACAATACTGCTGTCATCGATTCGTCGTCAATCTCTTCCACGGTTGTTTCCGAAAGCCTGGCCTCGGAAATGAGATCATCCATTATTCTGATGGGGCCGCTTCTGGCAAGGGAAGGGAAAGTGACTATAAGCTACCCGGGGGAGTGGGTGGGTCTTTGGAGAATTCAGGACGCAGAATTCAGGATTCAGAATCTTTAAATCCCGCTTTTAAGCCGTCATTCAGAATCCTGACTCCTGGGTTCTGAATTCTTTTAAAATTACAATTTTGTAACCTGTTGTCATAACTGATATTATTTACGGTTTATACAGGGCTATGATATAATGACTTGTAACTTGAGACATTTTTACTTAGGTCACTTGATATGATACACTATGAATAAATTTGGACCTATTAGGGCCCGGCTAAAGTCTGATTCTGCCTGTAAATTTCAGGCAAATTTTGCGTCAGGCGGGGCAAAATTTTATGCGGGCTCTTAAGAGAAAGTAGGATCAAAATGGGATTGAAAGATGAAAATAGTTTGCTGACTAAAGCGCGGCAGGGAGATGTACAGGCATTTGAGGAACTTACCGGCAGCTACTATACCAAAGTGTACAACATTTGTTTCAGAATGCTGAACAACCCGGAAGATGCAAGCGAGCAGGCACAGGAGACATTTATTAAAGCATTCAGATACATAAAAGGTTTTAAAGGTGACTGTTCTTTTTCCACATGGGTTTATCGCATTGCGACAAACACCTGTCTTGACTTTATCAGAAAAAATAAAAATAAAAAAACCATTTCCCTTGAACAGGAGACTTTTGAGGAAGTAACCGTAAAGGACAGATTGGTTTCAAATACCCCCGGCCCTGAGAAAATAGCCGAAGTCAACGCGCAAAAGTCGGCTATAAAACGGGCAATGTCAAAAATGCATGAAAAAAACAGAGTAATTATTATACTGAGAGATTTTATGGGACTTAGCTATGACCAGATAGCCGAAACCGTGGAGGTTCCCGTAGGAACCGTCAAATCCAGGATCAGCAGGGCAAGATCAGAATTGAGAGATTTATTGTGTCAGGATAAGGAACATTTATTTACTGACTACGTCAAATAGAATGAACATGGGTTTTATAAATGTGAAATCCGGCAAGCGATTTTGAAAGGAGGGATGACAATGAATTTCTGTAAAGATATAGATATGTATATTTCACTATATATTGATGAATTATTGGAAGATGACGTCAAAGAAGAATTTTTAAAACACATTGAAGATTGCGGTCAATGTGCTCAGAAACTCAAAGAAGAGTCATTTATCACCGGGCTGTGCAAAGACGATGAAGAATTTGACCTGCCCAATGACTTTTCAGCTTCTCTCCACAACAAACTCCTGGAACTAAATGAGCGGGAAAACAAGAGCAAAAAGAATTTGTTCATTTATAATAAAAAATTTATTGCAGGCCTGTCCACAGCGGCTGTCCTGGCAATATCACTTCTTGCGTACAATCTGCTGCCGGGTATAAGTACAAATTCCCAGAAAGCGGGTTCCTTTAGCAAGTCCGCCAGCCCGGAAGTTGCGTCGGCCTCGGATACATCTCAGGCATTTGCACAGTTCAGCGGGGATTCCGGAAACAGTAGCGGTTCCGGAGAGGCGGGACCCAGTGTGGAAAGCCGCCAGAAGGTAGACGACAGCCTTAATTTCAGCCAGTCGGCCCCACTCTCAGGCAAGGCCTCAAGCCCCGAGACAGACAGGGGAGAAAAAAAGGTCGCCCCTCCGGCCGGAACTTATAAAAGCAGGAAGGCTGATCCCGGGCAGAGTACTGTAAACCAGCAGAACAGCCCGGCTGAGGACGAAAGCCTTGAACAGGTCCAGCAATATGACCTGATGAAAACGGAAGACAAGCTGTATTTTTCAAATTATGCGGAGTTAAGCCTGAAAGTTTCTTCCGCAGGAAAGGAATTTGAAAACCTGAATAAGTTCATGCGGGAATTGGGCGCTGCAAATCAAGGTGAGGATACGGCGCGTACATTTGCGGCAAATCCTTCCGCAATCCCGGAATATACGGATTATTCCATGCCCCTGGGTTTATATTCTTCACTTAAAAATCAGGCTTTGGCAAAATATCAGCTGGAATTGATCGAAAAAACTGGTATAATTAAAAATGATGTTACATCAGAGTATAACATTTTGGTTCAACAAAAGCTTGATATCGAAGAAAAAATAAACCTCGCCCTTGAGAAGGGTGAAGATACGGCTGCTTTAGAGGCGGAAAAAAACAATTTGCAGAAGGAAATGGATAATTTGTCTGCAAATCAGGGCATGATTACCGTAAGGGTATATTATCAGTTGAATTGATTCCTGATCATATGACGGGAGTATGCAAATGCATTTACAGATGTATTTGCAGCACGGCTGAATTGTCTAAAAAGCAGCTGCTGGAGGGCACGAATGAACTCGGGAAAGATAATGGTTGTCGACGGCAACAGTATACTAAACAGGGCCTTTTACGGTCTGAGCAGGGCAGCTATGCTGACCACCTCGGAAGGCCTGCACACAAATGCCGTCTTTGGCTTTATAAATATCCTGACCAGATACCTGGCAGAGGAAGAGCCGAAATATATTTGCGTCGCATTTGATTTAAAGGAGCCCACCTTCAGGCATAAGGCATATGAAGGGTATAAAGCCCAGAGAAAAGGCATGCCGGATGAACTGGCGGTGCAGGTGCCCATAATAAAGCAGGTGCTTGACGCAATGAATATAAAAAGAATTGAGACTCCGGGGTTTGAAGCCGACGACATACTGGGGTCTATTTCGTTGTGTGCGG
>JAEWSZ010000030.1 GCA_023397905.1 Bacillota bacterium
CTTGAGGAACCGCCGGTCCTCCTTTTGGCGTCAGGCGACAATAATTTGTTTATGGTATGGGTACCTAGCTTACCGTCAGCAGTAAGGCCGTTTCTTTTTTGAATATTGGTTACGGCGTCATATGTAGCGGAACCGAAATATCCGGTCGCACTGCTCAAATATCCAAGCTTTTTCAAATATTTCTGGATATTTGTCACCGCATCGCCGCTGTCGCCGGTTTTAATGGCATATTCCTCGGCGTTGCCGGACATGAGCAGATCTTTTGTGGCAGGGCCGATATAGCCGTCGGAAATCAATCCGTTATTGTCCTGAAAGAGCTTGACCGCGCTTACGGTGTCTTTCCCGTATTTGCTGTCGGGCTTTGTGGTCAGATAGCCCAGCTCATACAGCCTATTCTGGTATTTCAATATTTCATCGTTCTCATCGCCAAGATGGAATGAAAGGGGGATGGCATTTGAGGAGTACAGGATTTCACGGGTATTTTTGCCCACGTTTCCATCCGCTCCTAGGCCGTTCCTGGTTTGAAACTCCTTTACTGCCGCTTCAGTATCTGTGCCGAAATAGCTGGTTACCTTCTGAAGATAGCCCAGCTCGTAAAGACGGGTCTGAAGCTGTTCCACATCCGTTCCTTCTGCACCGATATATACGGTGTATTCCTTCGCTTCATCGGATATGAGGCATTTATATGTTTCTGCGTCAACCTCTCCGGTGATCTTCAATTCATTTTTGCGCTGAAATAATTTTACTGCTTCCTGCAGTGCCTCCCCGAATTCTTCGGAAGGTTCGTCAGATTCTATGTAATCAAGTTCCATGAGCTTTTTCTGAATATCGACGACTATTGCGTTCTTTGTGCCGAGCTTGATAACGTCGCCGTTTAGAGGATTGAGAGTGGCTGAGCCACGGGAGACTTTCTGGGATTGCTGGTTGGCTGCTTTGACCGAGAAGTTTTCAGCGGCCAGAATGGAGTTTTCTGAGTTAGCCGAATCTGATTTTTCCTTTAAAGTACTTTGTGCCGAAGTGTCTCCTGCCGAAACACTTTTTACCTGGGTACTTTTCAATAGGGGGAAAGAAGTTGTAAAAACCAGTATTGAAAGTGTTAATACCACGGCGCCTGAGGATGAAATAATAATATACTTGAATCTCCGGGGGGATTCCGATTTAAAATTATTTACTCTTTGTGCTATGCTGTTTATTAAACTTCGTATGTATTTCTTGTTCATTATTCTCTCCAATTAAATTATATTTTTAGTAAAGCGGTAAGATTTTTATGTGTGATACTATGTGAACCGCTTTTGGCATATTAAAAATACATGATCATATATACCAGGAAAGGAAAAGAGAGGCGTTTTATCAGGAATTTCATGAAATAAAAAGATTTTTTGATATGTATTCACGATTTCGTAAAAGCAGGAGAAATCGGGGTACAAGTACGACATAGCGCACTTGAATAAAAATCCTAGTATACATAATATAGTTTTTTAAAATGTTACAGTTATTTTAACATAAATTTAATACATTTACATTAAATTTTTATGACAATTGTCCCGGAATATTTTTTAAGAAGGCGGAAACAGGCCGGGGAGACATGCCTCTATCCCGCCGGCGGCAGACCGTAGGGGCTATGGGACCCAAGGCTCTGGTTGCGCCTGCAGTCTGAGATATGATATAATTGCAATAAATACAAAATTTTCGTATTTATCCAGAAATATTTGATAAAAAAATAACAATTTATTTATTCTATCCATTGCAATGTATCCAAAAATATATTATGATAAATACATTAATAAAAGACATTTATAAAACTAGAGGTTTATTTATGGCGACAGGTAGAGTCAATAGTATAGAAGTCAAGAAAATAAATAGAAATACTATATACAATTTTCTGTATATGCATGATCCCATCTCAATTCAGGAGATCGCATATACCTTGAATATGAGCCTGCCTACAGTCACCCAGAATATAAAGGAGCTGCAGGACCGGGGCCTTGTCATTGAGACCGGTCTGTTTGAGTCCACAGGAGGCCGGAAGGCCAAAGCCATCGCCTACAACAGTGTGGCAAAATACGCGGTGGGCCTGGATATAACCAAGAATCATGTGAGTATTGTAATAATAGATTTAAGCGCCAGAGTCATTAAAAATAAAAGGAAACAGTTCCCATTCATAAATTCAAAAGAATATTTCAGGGGAGTGGGCAAGCTGGTCGAGGATTTTGTGGCCGAATGCAAGATAAAGCCTGAGAATATTTTAGGAGTCGGGATAGCACTGCCGGTTATTCTGTCAGACGACAGCGAATCTGTCAGCTATGCCCAGGTAATTGATTTCATGGGCGGAAATGTAAAATCCTTTTCGGAATTCATTCCCTATCCCTGTGCATTCAGCAATGATGCCAATGCGGCCGGCTTTGCCGAAATGTGGGGCTATGCCAATGAAGAAAGCGTGGTATACCTGTCATTGAACAACTCGGTGGGCGGGTCCATCATAATCGGAAAAAATATTTATAACGGGCAGAACCAGCGCGGCGGCGAATTCGGCCATATGACCATAGTTCCGGGAGGAAAGACCTGTTACTGCGGGCAAAAGGGCTGTGTTGACGCCTATTGTTCGGCAAAGATCCTGTCGGACAGCACAAATGGAAATATATCCGAGTTTTTCAGACTGCTGAGGCAGGGAGCGGAACCCCAGAAGAGTATTTGGGAAGAATATGTGTCCCATCTGGTGGTGGCTATAAATAACCTGAGGATGCTGTTCGACTGCAAAGTAATACTGGGCGGCTATGCAGGAGCCTATATGGACGAGTACATCGGCAGCCTGAGGGAGCAGGTTTCAAAATACAATACCTTTGAGGTTGACGGCAATTATCTGCAGGTCTGCAAATACAAGCTGGAGACCACTGCGGTGGGGGCGGCGCTGCTGCATGTTGAGGATTTCATAAAAAATATATAAATAGTATATAGAAATATGTAATAGTATATAGCAGTGTATAGAATCATATAAATTAGTTGACATAAATAAAGAGCCATAGTCTGGAAGATTGATTTTACCGGATTGTAAGCTCTTTTTTTTGCGCTGTGCAAAGTGTATAAAAAAATAATTTTATTTTCAAAAAATATATTGACTTTGACTAAAAAAGCAGTATAATCTTATTAAAAGTAATTTATAAAAGTCTTATATAAATTCATCAACAAAATAGACTACCTGCAGTTGTTTATTTTGAAATCAATTGGGAAAAATAATTTTTAAAGATAAGGACGTCTATAAGAAAATTTTCCAGGGGATCTATGGGAGAAGGATATGAACGAAAATATTAAACTGAGAGTTTCACAAATTGAAAAATCCTTTCCAGGGGTTAAAGCACTTGATAAGATTGATTTCGCCGTGAAAAAAGGCTCAGTCCACGTACTGTGCGGTGAAAACGGGGCGGGTAAATCGACCTTGATGAAGATCATAAATGGCGTTTATCAGCCGGACAGCGGTCAGATATTTATTGACGAAAAGCCTGTAAAGATAAATAACCCTATTCAGGCGAGAAGCCTGGGGATATCCATGATATTCCAGGAGATGAATTATGTGCCGGAGATGACGGTAGAGGAAAATATTTTTCTCGGAAACCTTCCGGTAAACAAATTCGGAAAAGTAAACTGGAAAGAGGTAAGGCAGAAGACCAGGGAGCTTCTAAAAAAAGAGAACCTGCCATATTCTCCCACCACTTTGCTAAAAGATTTAACCGTATCTGACATTCAGATGCTGGAGATCATCAAAGCCGTATCTTACAACTCGGATATTATCATTATGGATGAGCCCACTTCGGCCATAACACTCAAAGAGGTGGAAAAGCTATTTGCCAAAATACGTGAGCTCAAGGCCAGAGGGGTCAGCATCATCTATATATCGCACAAGCTGGATGAAATTTTTCAGATAGCCGATGAAATAACCGTGTTCAGAGACGGAACGGTGGTAGAAAGCCATCCGAAGGAAGAACTGGATATTGAGACCGTTATTGCGCTTATGGTGGGCAGAAAGCTCACAAACACCTATCCCAAGGAAGAAGTTAAGATAGGGGAGGATTTGCTTCAGGTGGAAAATCTCAATAGTACAAATGTGTACCATGATGTGAATTTTCATTTGAAGAAGGGTGAGATTATAGGATTTGCAGGATTGATGGGCGCGGGCAGAACGGAAGTCATGAGATCTCTGTTCGGGTTGGACCCCGTATCTTCAGGCAAAATCAAAATTAAAGGCAAGGAAGTCACCGTCAAAAACGTAAGGCAGAGTATTGAAAACGGAATGGTAATGCTTTCGGAAGACAGAAGAAGGTATGGGATAGTTCCCATAAGATCTGTAAAGGAAAATACCACATTATCCTTTTTACAGAAGGTTTTTTATGGATTCAGGCATCACCACAAAGTTGAAAAAAATATCGTATCCGACATGTTCAATAAGATGAAAGTGAAAACGCCGACGCTGGAAACCTCCATTCAGTCCCTGAGCGGAGGTAATCAGCAAAAGGTCGTTCTTGCAAAATGGATGATCAGAAATCCGGATATACTGATTCTGGATGAACCTACCCGGGGCATTGATGTCGGCGCCAAGTTTGAAATATACAAGCTTATGACCAATCTGGCGCAGGACGGTAAGGCAGTTATAATGGTTTCCTCCGAGCTTCCTGAGTTAATAGGAATGTGCGACAGAATATATGTAATGTCGAAAGGCACCATTACCGGTGAAATAGCCAGAAAAGATTTTTCTCAGGAGCTTATTATGAAATATGCTACCGGAACATTAATATCAAATGAGGTGAAATAAAATGGAATTAGCAAATATCTGGAGCACGGCCAAAAAGAAATACAGCATTTTTATGGTTCTGTTTGTACTATTTTTTATCTGTTCCATAGTAAATGAAAACTTCTTAACCCCCAGCAATCTGACCAACATATCAAGACAGCTGGCTGTTACCACCATACTTGCCTTTGGTGAAACAATACTGATAATATGCGGAATGCTGGACTTATCGGCAGGTTCCGTACTGGCTCTGTCGGGCGTGTTTGCCGTATCGGCTTACAAAGCCACAGGTTCTCTGACCACCTCAGTAATCGTGGGAATATTGACGGGTGTTGCCTGTAATGTTGTAAACGCAGTTATGATAAGTACTTTTAAAGCGCCTCCCTTCATTGCGACACTGGCCATGACCACTGTGGCGAGAGGTATAGCACTGCTGTACACCAAAGGGCAGAACATATTGCAGCTTGGAGATTTTGTAGTATTCGGACAGGGCTCCGCGGGAGTGGTTCCCATACCGATAATCTTCCTTGTAGTCATAGCGGTTTTCTCCTGGTATGTATTGCGGCACACCCGATTCGGGCGGTCGATCTATGCGGTGGGGGGAAATGAAGAAGCGGCGGTGGCCTCGGGTATCAATGTCAGCAAGGTTAAATATACCGCGTTTATAATAAACGGTGTGTTTGTAGGTCTGGCCGGTGTGCTCTTCATGTCCCGTGTAAATGCCGGTCTCCCAAACGGTGCGGTAGGCTATGAATTTACGGCTCTTACTGCTGCAATCATCGGCGGTACAAGCTTTTCAGGAGGTATCGGAACTGCGGCGGGAACGCTTGCAGGTGCATTTATAGTCGGGTTCCTGGACAACATAATGAATCTTGCCAGTGTGGACTCATACATGCAGCAGATCGTCAGAGGAGCGATAATCGCTCTGGCCGTTATCTACGACATTCAGTCCAAAAACCGCAGAACAAAGAAAGCCATGGGAAGAATCGAAGACAAGAATTCGGACAAAAAATTGAGAAAATCCGGAAAGCAAGCCGATAAGCAAGGCTAAATATCATTTTAATCAGTATTAAACAGCATTGCTGTTTAAAATAAAAAAACACACAAAAAGGATGGTCAACAATGAAGAAGAGACTTATTAGCGTAATTTCAATGTTAATTGCAATTGTGTTATTGGTTGCGGCCTGCGGTAAAGCAGCGGCCCCAAATACTTCTAACTCAACCTCCGGAGCCGGCAGCAACGGCGGAGAAAAGAAATACAAAATAGCATACATTGCCCGTGCACAATCGGATTCTTTTGCCGCCTGGCTTGCAAATGCGGTAAAGGATGAGGCAAAGAAATATCCCAACATCACTGTTGATGTATTCGACGGCGAAGCTAATGATGAAAAAGAAAATTCAATGATTGAAAATGCTATTACAAATAAGTATAATCTGGTTATTGTTCAGCCGAACAATGGTGAAGCTCAAAGGCCATACGTTGAAAAGGTTGTTAAGGCGGGAATATTTGCAATTACCACCAATGCACGTATTTCAGGTATTGAGGGCGCATCTTCAGTAGACGCAAATCCTTATGAACAGGCCGGAGTAAATGCACGTGAAGCTGTAAAACAGATTCCTCAGAATGCAAAAGTAGTTGTTCTGAACGGACCTTCCGGAAACTTCCACGCCGACCAGAGACGTCAGAGCTGGCAGAAAGAATTCTTTGACAAACGTCCTGATGTAAAAATCGTCGGTGAGCAGATTGCAAACTGGAACAAGGACGAAGCCATGAAATACATGGAAGACTGGGCTCAGCCCAATGACAAGATCGACGCCGTTATCTCCATGAATGATAACATGGCTGCCGGTGCCCTGGAGGTTGTCAAGGACAATGCCAAGTTCAAAGATATGCTGGTTTACGGTGTTGACGGAACTGCCGAAGCCCTGCTTCTGATACAGGACGGCAAAATGACATCCACTTGCATGCAGAATGCATACGAGCTGGCTGAAAAGCTGCTTGACACAAGCAACAAACTGTTGACAGGAGCTGAAAAGCAGATCGACACCGATATAGGAAACCCATTGGTTACCAAGGACAATGTTCAGCAGTATATCGATATACTGAAGAAATCGGGAGCAATCAAATAACCGCAATTGATATAAAACCGCAATTGATATAAAATTACGAATGAGAATCAGTAAAAGAAATATCAAAATACAATAATGTGATAAAGCGGTGCACCGGATGCATGGACTTAAAAATCCATGCATCGGAGTGCAGCGTAGGAAAACAGCCGAAATGATAAAGGCCTCTTTTTTATAAACGACTAACAAACAGACAAACAAACAAGTGTCTGGATCACCTTTATTTATATTAGCAGAAACAATTCATCGGAACTAAAGATAAAGAATTCAATAAAGTGAAGATAAAGAATAAACATCTACAGAATATAATTTCATTGGAAATAATTTATTGGAGCTTGAAAGTTAAGTCATATTTATATAAATTTAAAGTAATTATTATGCAGTCAGATTAATTTAGGAAATATAAGTCTGAAGGAATTTGAGCGGATTCCGGAGGGCTTGTTCCGGAAATGGAGAGAAGGACGATGAAAAACAGAGCAGCGTATATGACAGGAATAAAAAAAATAGAAATGAGGGATATCGAGGTCCCGGAGCTGAGAGAGCAGGATGTGCTTGTAAAGCTTGAATATGTGGGGATATGCGGTTCGGATGTACACTATCTGGAGCATGGGAAAATAGGCGATTTTGTTGTAAACGGCGATTTCATTCTGGGCCATGAGTGTGCGGGAACTATTGTGGAAGTGGGCGGAGCCGTTAAAAACCTGAAGGTCGGAGACAGAGTGGCCCTTGAACCCGGTATAACCTGCGGGCACTGTGAATTTTGCAAAACAGGCCGCTATAACCTGTGCCCCGATGTGGAATTTTTGGCAACACCTCCGTACCACGGGTCGCTTATGAATTATATAGCTTTCCCTGAAAACATGTGCTTCAAGCTCCCGGATAATATCACAACAAAAGAGGGCGCGCTTGTAGAGCCTCTGGCGGTGGGAATGCATGCCGCCATGCAGGGCAATGTAAAGCTGGGTAATTCGGTTGTCATACTGGGAGCAGGCACAATAGGCCTTGTTACACTGCTGGCGTGCAAAGCATACGGAGCCACGGAGATCACCGTAGTGGATGTAATACCCAAGAGGCTTGATTACGCAAAGAAGCTGGGCGCCACGGCGGTTATAAACGCACTTGAAACCGATGTTTTCGCGGAGATCGACAAGCTCACCGGCAAAAGCGGCGTTGATATCGTAATAGAGACCGCCGGTTCGGCAAAGACCATATCCCAGACCCCATATCTGGTCAAAAACGGAGGTACAATAGTTCTTGTAGGCCTGGCGCCCCAGGATATAATTGAGTTCAATTTTGCAAAGATAATGGCGAAGGAAGCGCAGATAAAGTCGGTATTCCGTTACAGAAATATCTATCCGGTGGCAATTAAGGCAATCGCACAGGGAATCATCGATATCACCGGAATAGTGACCCACGAATTTGATTTTGAAGATACGGACAAAGCCTTTGACTATGTAATAAACAACAAGCAGGATGTAGTTAAAGCGGTAATAAAGATAGGGTGAGTAGGCAGAATCCCGGAGTCAGGGGAACCCCGAAAGCGGGGAGAATTCGGAAGCGATAAGAGTATAGAATGAAGGAAGGCCGGCTTTTTTTGAAGCCGGCCTGAATTTGTTTAATTGATTAGAGGAGCAATTTATATATAGTTTTATATTGAGTATTTCTTGTAATTTTATGTCTGCATAATCTATAATTAAACAAATGGAAAATTCTGAAATATGGATTATTTATATGTAAACGCAGTAAAGGGGGATATAGATACGAAAACACCAATATTGGAAACGGATAGATTGATATTACGGCCATTTTGTATAGAAGATGTACAGGAAGTGTTTGATTGTTGGGAAAGCGACCCTGATGTAGCAAAGTATATGTTCTGGACCAGTCATGATGATATTAGTAAAACTATTGAATGGGTAGAAAAAGAATTGAGTAAAATAGATTCTGATGATTGGTACAGATGGGCAATTTTATCAAAGGAAACAGGCGATTTGCTTGGGACCGGATTAATTTATATTGAAGAAGAGTACGGGAAATTTGAAATAGCATATAATTTGGGTAAAAAAGCATGGGGATTTGGCTACACAACAGAAGCAATGCAGGAAGTAATAAAATTTGCTAAAGAAGATTTAGGAATAAAAGAAATAATGGGGAGACATGCAACAGAAAATCCTGCTTCTGGCAGGATTTTGAACAAGTTAGGATTTTCATATATTAAGGACATACCATATGAATGTAATGGCGGAAAAAATTTATATGAGGGTAAAGAGTATGTTTTGAAGTTATAGACTATGCAGTTCTTTCTTAAAACATCCCCTTTAATACTCACAGACAACGGCCCGGTCTTCATAAAGTCAATTACGGTTGAAACCTTCGCCTTCAGGCGAAACTGCTTTCAAGCAATTGTTGTTGAAGGTCTTGGGTTTACGTTTTTTATTTTAGGAGGCTTTAGCCTCAAACCCAAGCTATCGGCTTTCAGCCGATAGTAATTAACTTGTCTAATTTCCGGGTTTAAATGTTTTAATTATTATTCTGGTACAAACAGCTATTGTGGCAGATAAAAACAATATGGCAGATACTATGGCGGTTAGATATGAATATTCAGGATTCCCACCATCAAAAATGTCTCCCAATATTACTGAAATAATAAATCCAAGAACTATCACAAATAGCCCTATTAACAGTAATTTTAAATACTCCGTAAAATTTTTCAAAACAGTCATCCCCTTCACTGAATTAATTTGGAAAAATTAAACTGTGCCAAGGGATATTATACTTTAATTACGAGAAAACTTCCACACTCCTGTTTTTCCGGTTTAAAAGCAGAATCCAGACTTCTCACTTCTGAATTCTGCTTTTAAGGTTTTCATTCTGAATCCAGAATCCTGCATACTCACTTACTGCACAGGCTGCAACTGCTGCAATCTCCGCAGGGAAAGGTGGAGGCGGGCCTGGGCGCGCTGTCGTTCACCACTGAAAATCTTGAGGTATAGAGGTCATAAACCCTGGTGTGCTCGCCTTCAAACCTGACATGATGCCCTTCAAAGCTGATTTTTAACGGGATAATTATATATTTATCCTCCTCGATGGGGTCTAGCCTCATGGACGGTTCAATTATATCAACGGCCCCTTCTCCGTCAAATACTGCTATCTTGCTGCTGGTGGATATCAGCGAACGTATGCCGCCATTTGGGTTGAAGCAGAGGGAATTGACGTCTCCGCATATGCCCATTGCATTTTCATTGAATACGTCTATATTTCCTATGGGTGTTGAAATAGTTATATCGTAGGCAGGCTCGATGGACTTGACCGAGCCGTCCTCGTACAGCGAAAAGCCTATCCGCACGGGAAACAGTCCAAGCTTCGTCTTTAATATTATGGATTGTCCGGGCCAGAGCGTCATAGCCTTGAGATTTCCGCTTTCGTAAAAGCTCAGATTGATTATTTTAGCCTTGAAGCTGCCAAAGGGAAACCGGAATTGAAATTCCCTGCATAGCTGTTCCTCATCGGATTCGGTCCAGTAGCCGCTTATTTTTCCGTTCAGAGGGAAAAGGCGTTTTATGGCTCCGCTTTCATAGAAGGTCACCAGCTCGGCGGGAAAAGTGCCCATAGACGTAATAATGTCGGTTTGCTGCTCAAGGGATATGCTTTTTATAGTCCCGCCCGGGTAAAAAGATATGGAGTGGCTGTATTTCCTTCTGACCTCGTCGGGGCCGTATCGGGGGATCAGGTCTCCGTATTGCGTATGGATGATATTTTCTTCGTTCAGGATACAGCCTTCTATTTCGCCGTTCTCGTAGCAATATGAATTTGCTATGCCCTTAAGCTCAATATTGCCGATCAGTTCCCTGGTTAATGTGTTCATGCTCATGTGATTACCTCCTTATAAAGATATTTGTCGGGTTGACGGTTGCCGTTGCCGGATATGCTCCGGCTGTCATATGCCATTGGATGAAAGATTTCAGCATTGACAGACTTTTTTAAATATGGTGACTTTCAATTTGTTTTTTTCTATCTCATCAGAAGTAAAAGCTAATTTTCTCTGGGGCAATATTGTATCAAACCACGGAGGGATATGGCTGCATATGACCTCCAGCTTGTAAAAGGGGCTGATCTCAATAAAGGATTGCAGCGCTTTTTTTGATGAAATCTCAGGATGTTCCTCCTGAAGCTCTATAAGGTTCAGAAAATACACGCCTTCAACTCCGGTGGGCACCGGAGAGGTGGGCGCGGAGGAGGAAGGAGCGGCACTTGCATTGGCGGCCTCGTCCAGTTCCGACCGGATGTCCTCCAGGAGTGAATTCGAAAAGGCTTCAGCCTCAAAGATATCAAAGCCCATTCTTTCCAATATATTATACGGAAGGCCGGATACGGATTTTACCAGAAGCGTATTGCAATCTTCCAGTTTAAGTATGATTGTTCTTATGCTGTCACGTATATCGGATATTGGGGCGGCGGTATCCAGAGAGAATGCGATTTCTTCCCGTACCTGCCATTGCCCGCTTTGCCTGTCAAATACCAGAAAAAAGGCGCCGTCTTCAAAAGTCGAGAGCTCCTGGGCCTCATTAAAAATTGCTGCTATTTTATTCGACATATAAAATCTCCTCCCTTACAATGGATATTGCAACCCCGAAATAAGCAAAAAAAGCGTACCGGATAAACCGATGCGCTTCTTTGCAATTAATTTTATATTATTATTTAACTTTATTATATGGAGCATCATGTCAATAATCAACTGTTTTTTATTAAAATAAAACAAATCCAGGCCTGTTTTGTAAAATATGCACAAAAAGAATGTGGTATGCCATGTGAAACATGTACAATTTCGTGCATTGTGAACATTCCCTCCAGCCTTTATACTCGTAATATACCAGATAACAAAAACAGCGACGACGAAGTCTCATATTCCAGCTTTAGGAATGTTGAGACTTTTTCTTTATAATTACCAATTTAATCACCCAATCTGGTGCAAGTCACTAATCAACAGACGAAGAGGTCTTTAAACAAAAGCCGCGCGCTTAAATGTTTAAAGACCTTTTATTATACAACATTGATGTTGTATGGCTGGTTAATCAAATTCAAACCACAGGTATTAAATTAAACAGAGAGAGAAATGGAGGTATTTATTATGAGACAGGTAGCTATTTATGGAAAAGGCGGAATAGGCAAGTCCACAACAACTCAGAATCTTACGGCGGGGCTGGGCGAAATGGGGAAGAAAATAATGATAGTGGGCTGTGACCCGAAAGCCGATTCTACCAGACTGATCCTTGGGGGCCTGGCACAGCAGACGGTGCTGGATACACTGAGAGAAGAGGGAGAGGATATAGACCTTGACCTGGTAATGAAAAGAGGATTTTCAGACATCAATTGCGTTGAATCAGGCGGACCTGAACCGGGAGTTGGCTGCGCGGGACGCGGTATCATAACTTCCATCGGCCTGCTGGAAAGATTGGGCGCATATGAGGACGATCTGGATTATGTATTCTATGATGTTCTCGGAGACGTTGTGTGCGGCGGATTTGCAATGCCCATACGCGAAGGAAAGGCACAGGAGATATATATTGTGGCCAGCGGTGAAATGATGGCGCTGTATGCCGCAAACAACATCTCAAAGGGTATTCAGAAATATGCCAAAACAGGCGGCGTAAGACTGGGCGGAATCATATGTAACAGCCGTAAGGTTGACGGTGAAGCAGCTCTGGTTGAAGCTTTCGCAAAGGAACTGGGCTCGCAGATGATACATTTTGTTCCCAGGGACAATATGGTACAGCGCGCCGAAATTAACAAAAAGACGGTTATAGACTTTGATCCGGCGTGCAATCAGGCTGATGAATACAGGAGCCTTGCAAAGAAAATAGATGAAAACAAGCTGTTTGTAATACCGAAGCCTCTCAAGCAGGAAAGACTTGAAGAACTGCTGATGGAGCATGGAATAATGGATATATAAGCTGCAAAGCAAACTTTAGTACATGCACCATTGCCTTTGCATAAAGAGGAATTTAAGAATTATAAAAAAGGTGGTTGAGATTATGTTATTGGTTAGAGCGATTATCAGACCGGAAAAAACCGGCATTGTATTATCGGAGCTGCTGGCGGCAGGCTTCCCGGCTGTTACCAAAATGGACGTATTCGGAAGAGGCAAGCAGAAGGGTATAGTCATCGGAGATGTACAGTATGATGAGATCCCAAAGGAAATGCTTTTAATCGTAGTAAATGACGAGGACAAGGACGATGTGGTAAAGGTTATTATGAGAAATGCCCGTACAGGGGAAAAGGGAAATTTCGGAGACGGCAGAATATTCATAAGCCAGGTGATGGACGCCTATACGATAAGTACGGCAAAACAGGGACTATAGCGTCCATAATGTTTTTTCTGTGATATTTCATATAGCTGCTTTGCAGCAGAAAGGATTTTATATGAAAGAAATTATGGCTTTCATCCGTACCAACAAGGTAAACAGGACAAAAGAGGCCCTGGCAAACGCAGGATTTCCCGCATTCTCATGCAGGCCCTGCCTTGGAAGAGGCAAAAAGAGCCTTGATGCTACGGTTTTAAATTACATCATGGAAACCGGCGATCTTCCTGTTTCCCAGGTGGGAGAAGCGTTTACCGAAAGTGCAAGACTTATACCAAAAAGATTTTTTACTATTGTAATTGAAGACGATCAGGTGGATTTGGCGGTTAAAACCATAATAAATGCTAACCAGACAGGCAATCCCGGAGACGGAAAAATATTCATCCTTCCCATAGATGAAACCTACAAGGTTAGGACAGGCGAGACCGTATTATAAATGACGAGGTGGTGAGGCAAATGAATTCTAGAAGCATTGTATTAGATAAATATACGGCAAAAGTTTATAAAAGCAGAAAAGACCACATCATGGAAGTGACGGAAGAGACCAAAAATCAGCCGATTACCGCTAACACCAGAACCATACCCGGTATTATTACCAACAGGGGCTGCTGCTACGCAGGCTGCAAAGGCGTTGTTCTCGGACCTCTCAAGGATGTGCTGGTACTGACCCACGGACCTATAGGCTGCGGTTTCTATTCCTGGGGTACCAGAAGAAATAAGGCAAAAACCGAAGATGGAAGAAATTTTATAGAATATTGCTTTTCAACCGACCTTCAGGAGCCGGATATAGTATTCGGCGGTGAAAAGAAGCTGAAGCAGGCCATAAAGGAAGCAATGGAGATTTTTAACCCCAAATGCATAATGATTTGCTCAACCTGTCCGGTGGGACTTATAGGCGACGATATACACGCGGTTGCCGCAGAGGCTGAAAAGGAGTACGGAATATCCTGTATGGCTTTCAGCTGTGAAGGGTATAAAGGCGTAAGCCAGAGCGGAGGCCATCACATTGCCAATAATACGGTTATGAGAAGGATCATAGGAACCGGCGATGCCGCTCCTTCAAAGAAATACAAGGTAAATGTCCTGGGTGAGTACAATATAGGCGGCGACGGCTGGGAGACTGAAAGAATATTGAAGAGGATAGGGTACGAAGTAGTTGCGGTATTCACAGGTGACGGAAGCTTTGATGCCCTGGCGAAATCCCATACTGCCCAGCTCAATCTGGTGCAGTGCCACCGTTCAATAAACTATATAGCCGAAATGATGAAGACCAAATACGGCGTGGACTGGATAAAGGTCAATTTTGTGGGAATCAAGGCCACTATAGACTCCTTGAGGGATATGGCCCTGTATTTCGGAGATCCGGAGCTTTCCGCAAGGACTGAGGAAATAATTGCGGATGAACTGGCAAGCATTGCCGAGGCAAAGGAATACTACTATTCCAAATTAAAGGGAAAAACAGCGGCGCTGTTTGTGGGCGGTTCCAGATCCCATCACTATCAGAAGCTGCTGGAAGACTTCGGCGTTAAAACAGTCCTGGCGGGCTATGAATTTGCCCACAGAGACGACTATGAAGGCAGAGACGTCATCCCAACCATAAAGGAAGATGCGGACAGCAAAAATATTGAACACATCGAGGTTGAAAAAGACCCTGAAAAATACCAGGCTTTCCTTAACGAGGAACAGTATGAAGAGATGAAATCCAAAATACAGCTGGAAAATTACTACGGAATGATCCCCGAAATGGAAAACGGCAGCATAGTTGTGGATGATTTGAACCAATTCGAAACAGATGAATTTATAAAATTGCTGAAACCGGATATATTCTTCTCGGGTATAAAGGACAAATATCAGATCCAGAAAGCCGGAGTCGTTTCAAAGCAGCTGCATTCATACGACTACAGCGGCCCTTATGCAGGATTTACGGGAGCGATCAATTTTGCAAGGGATGTCACCATGGGACTTTACACTCCAGCATGGGGATTTGTAAAGGCTCCCTGGAAAAATAAGTCGGTTCTGAAGGCTAAATTAGCGGGAGGTGAGGTATAATGCTCAAACTGACTCCAAAGGAAATAACAGAGCGCAGCGCGCTGAGAGTAAATCCATGTAAGACCTGCCAGCCGGTAGGAGCCATGTATGCTGCATTGGGAGTTCACAACTGCATGCCTCACAGCCATGGTTCCCAGGGGTGTGTGTCCTATCACAGAACATTTTTGAGCAGGCATTTCAAGGAACCCGCCATAGCTTCCACAAGCTCGTTTACAGAGGGAGCGTCGGTATTCGGCGGCGGCAGCAATCTTAAAACCGGAGTAAAAAATGTTTTTGAAATATATGATCCGGATATTATAGCAGTTCATACCACGTGTCTCAGTGAAACCATCGGAGATGACCTGAACGCTTTCATACAGGACATAGATATTCCCGAGGGGAAAATAGTGGTTCACACAAATACGCCGAGTTACGTAGGTTCCCATATAAACGGTTTTTACAATATGATGTCGGGCTTCATTACCTATTTGTCCCAAGCAACGGGCAAATCAAACGGAAAGACAGCCATATTCCCCGGCTTTGTAAATCCGGGGGATATCAGGGAACTGAAAAAAATAGCAAAGCTCATGAAGGTGCCCTTTACAATGTTCCCGGACCAGAGCGGAGTAATGGACGCGCCTATGACCGGCGACTATGCAATGTATCCCAAGGGCGGCACCACCATTCCTGAAATTGAGGGCCTGGGTGATTGCGAAAATGTTCTGGCATTGGGAGAGCTTACCAGCGAAGAGCCTGCAAAAGTACTTGAGAGAAAGTGCAAAGAGCCCCATAC
>JAEWSZ010000116.1 GCA_023397905.1 Bacillota bacterium
GCACATATCAACACAATTGACCAGTACCTATTTCATGCTGGTACAAAGTATGATAATCCAGTGATGCTTTTTTTGCATGGTGGGCCCGGTTTTGCAGAATCAACGCTTTCCTATATTTTTCAAGAAAAGTGGGAAGAAATTTTTACTGTTATTCATTGGGATCAGCGCGGTGCCGGGAAAACACTTACGAAAAATCCAGATCAACACCCTACGATCGATTTATTACTAGAGGATTTATTGGAAATAATTCAATACCTAAAAGGAAAATATCATAAGCAAAAAATCATTCTATTCGGACATTCATGGGGAACTATTTTAGGAAGCATATTTATAAAAAAGCATCCAGAAGAAATATCCTATTATATCGGAACAGGACAAGTTATAAATATGTTTGAAAATGAGCATGTCGGTTACGAAAAAGTGAAAGAATTAGCATCGCGGGCCAATGATAAAAAATCTCTACAAAAACTTGAAGCTTTGGGAGATTATCCAGGTGATAACCATGGTATTGCCTTTAAGAATAAATCGGCGAAACTACGTGCTGTTCAAGGTAAATATAATTTAGCTGCTACAGGAAATACTTCTGCAATACTAGCTTTAATTAAAAGTCCGATTTTTAAGTTATCAGATATTACTGCTTTGATGAAAATGGATAAACCTAATCAAGAAGTAATTGAATTTTGGAGTAAATTTGATCTAAGATCAGAATCGGCAGAATATAAAATGCCAATCTATTATGTTTTAGGTGAAAATGATTGGCAAACCCCTCATGTTATTTCTGAAGAGTATTTCAAAACAATTGAAGCGCCGCGTAAAAAAATATATTTAATTCCTGACGCTGGACATATGACAATGGTTGACCAGCCTGACTTGTTCATTGATACCTTGGTAGATATTCGTAATAGAGAAAGCAGAAGGTCGTGATTCAACTAACGTGCGCCCCTTGCAGTTTTCAATACACAACTCGATTTAGACGTAGAACCAGCATACCGTTTACGAGATAGATGTCTTCGGATTTAGCGCGGTCATCTCCACCAAGGTTAGCAGGCTAAAATAGATACAGAATGGTATTTCTTTTAGCTTGCTTTTCTGTTATACTAAAAAATATATTTCAACTTCAAATTGTTTATAATGCAGGAGAGGTTTCATATGTTGGAGAAAGTGAATATAAAAAAAGCCGTCGATGCTATTGAGAATCTATATGTTTATAATAAGGTAGGGCGCTTAAATGATCATGTATTAAGCGTTGTTAAGGTTGAAAACCGTACTTTGGATTTTCATGTTCATGAAGATTCAGATGAACTTTTTTACGTGATTGAGGGGAGTTTTCATCTTGAAACCGAAGAAGGGCTTATTAAGCTTAATGAAAACGAATTGATTATTGTTCCAAAAGGAAAGCTGCATAGACCTGTTGTAAAAGAGTTGACTAAATTTTTGATGATCGAGCTTGACGGTACTTTGAACAAAGAAAATAGTGGGGATGCATATGAAGATTAACTTCCACTAATGAGCATAATGAGAACGAAATGTCTGCATCTATTTTGACCTGATGACACAATGAAAAGAGGCACCCTTCACCGGGTGCCTCTTTTCGTTGAGGGTGCCCACAGCAAACTCCGGCGCAGGCAGGAAGCAGCATTCTCAATGACTGTCAGTCCTTGTATAATTCCAGAGCAAAAATAAAAAGTATCTAGTGCTTTACGCACCTTTCGTTTTACTTGCCTTCTTTTTTGTCGGCTCATTCTTTGTTTTATCCTCATTTTGCTTCTCAATGCTGGCTTTCAGTGCATCCATAAGATCGATAACTTTTCCGGTCTGCTCCTCGGAACTGGCGGCGACAACGTCCTTTCCGGCGATTTTTGCTTCAATCAGCTCTTTGAGCCTTCCTTGGTATTCATCCTTATACTGAGACGGATCAAAAGGCGTATCCATTGTGTCAATCAGAGCCTGAGCCATTTTTAATTCCTGTTCATTTGGCTGTGGAATATCGTAGGACTTCTGCAGATCCTTAATGTCATCCTGATAAAACATGGTTGAAATCAACACCCCGTTTTCACGCGGGATGATCGCCATCAAAGTGTCTTTTGTTCCCATAACAGTCTTGCCTATTGCAATTTTCTGCTCCTTCATCAGAGCGGACCTCAGAAGTTCAAAAGCTTTTTCTCCGCCCTTATCCGGAATCACCTGATACGTCTTATCGTAATAAACCGGCGAAATCTGGTTTAATTGCGCAAAATGCAGGATCTGGATCGATTTTTCTTTTTCAGTTTTGATTTTTTCTATTTCTTCATCCGATACAACGACATACTGGTCCTTATCATACTCATAGCCTTTGATAATGTCTTCACTTTTCAGTTCTTTTCCGCAATGAGCACAGGTCTTTTTATACCGTACACGGCTCTGGTCTTCTTTATGCAGCTGATTAAAATGAATATCGTTATCCTGAGTGGCTGTGTACATAGCCACAGGAATCGCCACAAGTCCAAATGAAATAACGGAATGATGTGCTACTGGCATAAAAATATCACCTCCGGATTTAGTATAACCAAAATTACCGGCAAATAATTGAAAATCGGCTCGTGTGATTTCTCAATAGGATAAATATCGGGGAACCGGCGGATAATAACGGAAAGCGCAGGTCCCGGACTGACGGAACTGCTTGTCAAAAGGGTGCGTATCAATGGTTACAAAGCTGGAAGAATACAATCGGAAAAGAAATTTTGAAAAAACCGAAGAACCAGAGGGCGAATCGGAAAATCCCGAAGAACGCCTGAAATTTGTCGTTCAGCATCATATTGCCCGCAGGGATCATTTCGACTTCCGCCTAGAATGGGACGGGGTACTTTTAAGCTGGGCGGTACCCAAGGGTCCTTCCTATGATACTCACGATAAGAGGCTTGCCGTACAGGTGGAAGACCATCCACTGGAATACAGGAACTTTGAGGGGCTGATTCCTAAGGGCGAATACGGCGGCGGAGTCGTAATGCTCTGGGACGAAGGTTTCTGGGAACCTCAGGCGGATGCAGCGGAAGGACTCCGTACAGGCTCGCTTAAGTTTATCCTGAAAGGCAAAAGACTGAAGGGCAAATGGGCTTTGATCCGAATGAAAGCAAAAGCGAACGAGACCCGGAGCAACTGGCTTCTGCTCAAAGAAAAAGATGATTACAGCAAAACCGGCGATGGAATTTCCGGGTTCACCACAAGTATCCGGACCGGACGCACCCTAGAGGAAATTGAAAAAGGCGAGGGCGAAAAATTCACCCGTAATCCTTTTGAAAAGGCGGATGTACAGCTTGCCAGACTTGTCGGCACGGTTCCCGAA
>JAEWSZ010000123.1 GCA_023397905.1 Bacillota bacterium
AAACCTTGATATGACAGATCCCCAGGGGGACAAGCTGGCGCTTTCCGTTCTGGAGGACATGGGCGCGAAGGTATCTTATGATGAAAACAGTGTAACCATAAAAGGTAATAAACTCAAGGGAAGGACCATAGATATGAATTCCATCCCGGATGCTCTGCCCGCTATGGCGGTAGCCGCGTGCTTTGCGGAAGGGGAGACCAGACTGGTAAATGTTCCCCAGGCCAGACTTAAGGAAACGGACAGGATCAGCGTCATGTGCGGTGAGCTTACAAAAATGGGGGCTGATATAGAGGAACTGCCGGACGGCCTTGTAATCAGGGAGAGCAGGTTGAAGGGCTGCAGAGTGAACGGCCACGACGACCACAGGGTGGTCATGGCTCTGGCAATTGCAGGACTCAACTGCCGGGGGGATACGGTAATTGACACGGCTGAGGCCATGAATGTCACGTTTCCCGGGTTTGTGGATTGTATCAGGAGCTGCGGAGGCCATATTGCTTTAAGTGCGGAATGATTTGACTTTAATAGATTTTTGGAGGTTACTTATGGTTGGAAATACATTTGGAAGGATATTCCGTGTGACAACATGCGGGGAATCCTACTCAGGCGCTTTCAGAAAGAGCGAAGCAATCCCCAGGGAGCTCTGGGGAGGTCTTGCAGTCATAGTGGACGGTGTGCCAGCAGGTATAAAGATCACCTCGGAGATAATACAGGAGGAGCTTGACAAGAGGAAGCCAGGCCAGTCCAAGCTTCACACTCCCAGGTCCGAGGCGGACAGGGTATACATTTTTTCCGGCGTAATGCAGGATGACAGGACCACAGGCGCGCCTGTGTGCATGCTTATTCCAAGCAGTGACATAGGGGATAAGCATATAGAGCAGCACCGCGGGAATAAGGACCTCCTGAGGCCGGGACAGGCGGCCTACACCTATTACAAGAAGTACGGAGAGCATTCCGACTATCTTGGGGCCGGCAGGGCTTCCGCCAGGGAAACGGCCGCCAGGGTGGCAGGAGGAGCGGTGGCGAAGCAGGTACTGGACAGAATGGGCATCGATGTAATAGCCTATACGGTTGAATCCCATGGGATCAAGGCGGGGCCCTTTACTTACGAGGTTGCCAAACAGAATTACAGGACAAATGAAATAAACTGCCCTGACCCGGAGATGGCAAAGCTTATGATAGAAGATCTTCTCAAGGTCATGCAGGAGCAGGATTCCTGCGGGGGAGCAATAGAGATCATAGCCAAGGGCGTTCCGGCAGGGCTGGGAGAGCCTGTATTTGATAAGCTCAGCGCTACGATTGCCCACGGCCTCATGTCAATCGGCGGAGTTAAGGGTATAGAGATAGGAGAAGGCTTTGGGGTTGCTTCAAAGAAAGGCTCCGAAATTAACGACACGCCGTATTACGACGAGGAAACAGGACGCATCAGGTTCAGGACAAACAGGGCCGGAGGCTTGCTGGGAGGCATCTCAAACGGTGAAGAGATCCGTATCCGGGTGGCGGTGAAACCCACGCCAACAATACTGAAGGATCAGCTAACGGTAAATGTGTCAACGCTGGAACCGGTGGTTCATAAATTTGCCTCGAGAAGTGATCCGTCCCTTGTGCCGAGAGTGTATTCCATATGCGAGTCCATGGTCAGAATGGCTCTGCTGGACAGTATATTGCTGTCGTCTGGAATGAGGAGCGCCACAGATATGGATGCCAGGTGGGACAGTTTATGAGAGAAAATACCACCGGCGGAAATATTATTTTGATCGGTATGCCGGGAACCGGAAAAACCACAGTGGGCAAGCTTCTGGCAGACGCGCTTTCATACGGCTTTGTGGATACCGATCAGTTCATAACCGGCAGAACAGGCAAGACGCCGAGGCAGATAGTTGAAAGTGAAGGCAGGGAAAGATTTCTTGAAATTCAGGATGAGGCTGTTGAAGCACTGGATTGTGAAAATTGTGTCATATCCACCGGAGGGGGCCTTGTCCACAGCCATGTGGCTATGACGCGGCTTAAGGCAATGGGAATAGTTATTTTTCTGAACACCGGTTATGAAATCATTGAAGAGAGAATGGATGCTTCGAGAAAGCTGGTACGTGCAGGCGGGTCTTTGAGGGAACTGTATGATGAAAGAATTCCCTTATATAATAAATACGCGGATGCAGTTGTAAGCTGCGACAACACCGAACCGCAGCTATTATGTAAAAAGATACTTGAGCTTGCCGGTAAACCTTGAGCAAGCCGTCAGGTATATGCATTAATGTATTAATTATTAAATGAAAAGGGTTAGAAGAGATATAATGGGTAGAATTAAGGTTTTAATTGCAGATGATAATCAAGTTGCTGCAAGATCACTTTTTGATAAGTTGAGTATTTTTAAGGATTTTCAGATTATAGATATTGCAAAAGATGGCTTTGAGGCCATAGAGCTCATTAACAGGGAAAAACCGGATGTGGTTTTGCTGGATATAATCATGCCAAAACTGGATGGGATAGGTGTCCTGGAGTACTTCAGGATGGTTTCTGGCGGGAGCAGGCCCGTATTCATAGTTTTCTCGGCCATCAGCCAGGAAAACTATATTTCAAAGGTAATGAATCTGGGAGCGGATTATTACATAATCAAGCCTTTTGACGTAACCGTCATAGCCGAGAGAATACAGCAGCTGTATTTTGATACCAACATAAGGCAGTATACGCAGGGAGAAGTTCAGGAAAGTGCTTCCAGAGGGCTTAAAAGCAGGCATGACGACGAATTAAAGGTCCTGGCCACAAAGTATATGCGAGAGTATGGGCTGAAAGCTCATATGACCGGATATTGCTATATAAGGGATATAGTCACCGAGTCCTTTGACAGCTATTGCCGGAACGGCACTTTGCCCAAGGGGATATTCAGAGAAATCGCGGGTAAAAACAATGTGACCATTCAAAAGGTGGAAAGAGCCGTACGGAATTGCATTGAAAATGTGCCGGGAAATGGCGAAATCAGTAAAAAACCTACAAATTCACAGGTAATTTGTCAACTTATAGAAAAAATAAGGATCAATAATTAGAAAAATAGAATATTTATATAATACAAAAAGCCCCGACTTTGACATCAGGGCTTTTATGTAGTTGCCTGTATGAACGGCGGTGATTACTTCTTGTTAACGTTATCCTTTAACCCTTTACCAGCCTTAAATACCGGTGCCTTTGAAGCTGGGATTGTGATTTCTTTCTTAGTCTGGGGATTTCTTCCCTTTCTTGCAGCTCTTACTCTTACTTCGAAGGTTCCGAAGCCAACCAAAGTAACTTTGTCGCCACCCTTGAGGGTATCCTCGACTGAAGAAATGAATGCATTCAATGCAGCTTCACTGTTCTTCTTGTTCAAGCCTGATTTTGAAGCAATTGAGTTAATTAAATCTGATTTATTCATTATACAACCTCCTAAAAATGGAATTCGACATTATTTTATAATGAAAGTTGGCTAAAGTCAAGCCTTTGAAGGCAAAATAGTTAATTTGTACCAGCAAAATAGGAAATATTATTACAATTTCCGTACTAATTTGGGACAACGTGTATATCAACGTCAGTTAAATTGGCCTTTAACGATTTATAAAAATAGTTTTCACTATGATCACCTTTGGAGTCACCCATTACCAACAGATCAATTTTATTTTCACGGGCGTAGCCGGCAATTGTTTCTACGATATTGTCCGATCTCAGTACGGTAAGGTTTGCACCGACAGATTTCGCAATACCGAAAAGATACTCCAGCGCTTCTCCTTCTTTATCGTTATCCAGAAAACTCCAGCTGTTTTTTGCCACATGTATTATAAATATTGAATCTTTCTCATTAGAAAACTCCAGTGCCTTCTTTATCAGCCGTTCACAGGTTTTCTGCTGAGTTACGCAAACTAAAATATTGCTTACAGACGGGTCCAATTAATAACCTCCTTTCCCACATATCCATTATACTAAAATATTATTGTGTTGTCTTGATTATAAATATTTGTTTTCAAATAATTCAAACAATTAAAACAGTCTGTTTTGATAAGGCTCTTTTTAGGTTGTTTTATTGTGATGAATTTATGTATAATTAAATATGTTGATTTTAGTATGAATTTAAATTTGATATACAAGGGACGAGATTTCACAAAAAAGCGGAATACACAGCCTGAAGCGTCCCTTTTTGACGGAGGCGGCATGAAAAATATTGACGTAAACACAATCATTGAAGCAGTGGGCAGCCTGTGCATGAGTGCAAATTATTTTCTGAACGGGGATATAAAGCGGGCCATGCAGCATGGTCTTGAATGCGAGCAATCGCCCATAGGCTCCGAGGTACTGGAAAAACTGCTGTTGAATGCCGAGCTGGCTGCGCAGAAAAAGGTTGCCATATGCCAGGATACGGGTATGGCGGTGGTATTTGCAACAGTGGGCCAGGAAGTGCACATAGCCGGGGGCTCGCTGACCGACGCCATAAACGAGGGAGTGCGGAGAGGATACGAAGAGGGCTATCTGAGAAAATCCGTGGTGGGTGATCCTATTGAGCGGGTCAACACAGGCGACAATACTCCGGCTGTAATACACTATGAGATCGTACCAGGTGATGCCCTGAAGCTGGAACTGGCCCCAAAGGGCTTCGGAAGTGAAAATATGAGCGCCCTGAAGATGCTGAAGCCTTCTGACGGCATAGAGGGAGTGAAGACTTTTATACTGGAAACAGTGGACAAAGCGGGCCCCAATCCATGTCCCCCAATAGTTGTGGGAGTGGGAATAGGGGGGACCATGGAAAAAGCTTCTCTCCTGGCCAAAAGGGCTCTGCTGAGACCTGTGGACAAGCGCAGCGGCATAGAATATGTGAGAAAGCTGGAGGAGGAAATGCTCCTGAGGATCAATGAGCTTGGCATTGGGCCTGCGGGACTCGGAGGCACCAACACCGCGCTGGCTGTCAATGTGGAAACCTATCCGACGCACATAGCGGGCTTGCCTGTGGCGGTAAATATCAACTGCCATGTGACGCGGCATGCTGAGATAACTTTATAAATGGGAATCAAGAATGGGAATCCAGCTTTGCACAGGAATTGATTTCTTTGCGTCGGCAAAAGGCGCAAGCGGGGTTCCCGGTAATTATTTGCATACGCGTTTTATGCGTAGGGAGGGACTATATGCATCATAATATAATTGCACCATTTAGCCGGGAAGCTGTAAAGAATTTTAAAGCAGGTGATACCATTTCGCTCAGCGGAGTGATATATACCGCACGGGATGCGGCTCACAAAAAGCTGATAGAGCTGCTTGAACAGAATAAACCGCTGCCCTTTGACATAGAGAACCAGACCATTTATTATGTGGGCCCGTGCCCTTCAAGAGAGGGGGAAGTCATCGGCTCCGCCGGGCCTACCACAAGCTACAGAATGGATGCCTACGCCCCGGCGCTCATAGAGCTGGGCCAGACCGGTATGATAGGAAAAGGGCTTAGAGGCGTGAACGTCATTGAGGCCATGAAAAAATTCGGAGCGGTATACTTTGGAGCGATAGGTGGGGCCGGAGCACTGATGGCCCAAAGGATTAAAAGCCAGGAAATCATAGCTTTCCCCGAATTGGGGGCTGAAGCGGTAAGAAGGCTGGAGGTGGAAGAACTGCCTCTGACAGTGATAATCGACTGCTACGGAAATAATTTGTATGAGACAGGTAAGGCGGAGTACAGAAAATGCAGGTAAGCGCCAAACATTATGTAAATCAAAAGCTAAACATTATCTGTATATTTTTAAAAGCTATTAGTGTATAATGAAATTATCAATGTTAATAGATATGAATCATATTTACATCTATTAACATATATCAGTTATATTTCATCAGTTTAATTGATATAAAATATTAATTGAACCGCAATTGTTAATTGACAGTTGAGTAATATTTTATCTGAGTTTTAAATTTAAAGGGGGTTTATCATATGGCTAAGGTTACAAAGGATATGATTATTTCCGATGTTTTGGGTATTGACAGGGGAACCGTGCCCATATTTCTAAACAGCGGAATGCATTGTCTGGGATGTCCGTCCTCATCAGGGGAAAGTATCGAAGACGCCTGTGCCATCCATGGTATCGATGCGGACCAGCTTATAGCTGATCTCAATGATTATCTGGAAGGAAAGTAATTTCAATTTTTATTTGACGGAAAAACAGGTCAGCTCCTATTGGCGGCCTGTTTTTAGTTTTGCTGCGGGGATTTTCTTAGGTTGAATAATATTCTTCACTAAGTTATAATTTAATAGGTTAATTTAGCAAATTATCAGGCTGCAATATCCGGGTATCATATGTTGCCGGCTGCAATGATTTCCGCCTGCATAAAAGGCGGCGTCGGGATAGTATTTGCATTTAATATACAGGAGGATTATATAATGGCCGTAAGAGTAGTTGTAGGAACTCAATGGGGAGACGAAGGAAAGGGAAAGTATATTGATATGCTCGCTGAGCAATCAGATATAATTGTCAGGTTTTCAGGCGGAAATAACGCCGGGCACACAATTGTGGCCAATGGCGCAAAATATGCACTGCATTTGATTCCGTCGGGTATACTTCACACGGATAAGACCTGTATCATTGGAAACGGAGTAGTCGTAGACCCTGCCGTATTGCTGAAGGAAATGAAGGATCTGAATGATAGGGACGTAACAACGGACCACCTGCTCATAAGCGACAGGGCCCACGTTATAATGCCTTACCATGTCGGACTGGACGAACTTCAGGAAAATTTCAGGTCGGAAGGCAATAAAATCGGCACTACGAAAAGGGGAATTGGACCCTGCTATGCGGATAAGATCGAACGTTCGGGCATAAGAATGTGCGATTTGATAGATACGGACGAATTTGTAAAGAAAGTGAAATTAAATCTTGAGCTTAAAAATCTCATTATTGAAAAGGTGTACGGCGGCAAGCCGTATTCGGCGGATGATATCATAAAGGAATATATTGGCTATGCCGAACAGCTGAAAAAATACATCACAGATACCACCAGCATACTGGGAGAGGCAATTGACGACGGGAAAAACGTATTGTTTGAAGGCGCTCAGGCCAATTTCCTGGACATTGATTTCGGGACATATCCCTATGTCACCTCTTCAAATCCAACCGCCGGAGGAGTGTGTACAGGTTCAGGTCTGGGGCCCGTGTATATCGATGAGGTCTATGGAGTGCTAAAGGCCTATACTTCAAGAGTGGGGGCAGGTCCTTTTCCGACGGAGCAGAATAATGACATAGGAGATACCATAAGAGAGCTGGGCTGGGAATACGGCACAACCACCGGAAGGCCCAGAAGGTGCGGGTGGCTTGATACGGTAATGATAAAATATGCCGCCAAAATAAACGGATTGACCGCACTGGCAATAAATCATGTGGATACCATAGGAAGGCTCGGGGAAATAAAGCTTTGCGTGGGCTATAAAAAAGACGGGCAGGTAACAAGAATTTTTCCTGCCAGCCTTAATGAGCTGGCAAAGTGTGAGCCGGTTTATGAAGTATTCCAGCCATGGAATGAAGATATTTCAAACGTCAGAAGCTTTGAAAAGCTGCCTCTGAACGCTCAGAAGTATCTTAACAGGATAGAAGAGCTGACCGGGGTTAAAATCGGTCTGATAGGCGTAGGGAAGGACAGGGAACAGATTATTGTGAGATGGAATTCTGGTGCCGGAATTCAGGATTGGGAATAAATGCAGAAATCATAAACCGGCAGACAGAGCTCAAAGGACACATAAAGGCAGAATGTGGAATTTCCCATTCTGCCTTTTGCGGATTATAGGGGTTTTTGCCTGCTCATTTCCAGGTTTTCTCATACGTCTGAGGCCTATAAATACCGGATTTTGTAAATATCCCATAAATCATATAAATATTTTTAAAATGTGTTGACAAAATACTATTTATTAAGTATTATTTATACCTGTGGTCAAAAAAATCACACGGCAAACGACCCATTAGCTCAGTTGGCAGAGCACTTGACTTTTAATCAAGGTGTCCGCAGTTCGAATCTGCGATGGGTCACCACTTTAGGCGCTTGTATTCTCTGCGGAGAATACGGGCGTTTTTTGTTTGCAAAAAACGCGAAGCGCCTTACGGGTGGGACCAGTAGCACCGTATATAATAGGAAACTACAAAATAGCCCACTATAGGGAAAAAAAATAAAATATTGGCTATCACATCACGCAGGATACCGCCCATGAGGATAAAGGGGCGGTATTTCTGTTTAGATAGCCACTCGGGTCAACTTGGCCCGAAGTAGCCGGGTTTGGGGTGGCTTGCCCCAACAAGCAATTTTTGAGATTTGCCCGCAAGGGAAAATCTTAAAAATGTGCAAGTGTCAATACACTTGCCCTGCTTGCCGTTTAGCGGAAAGACGAAAACGCACGAAAGTCGAAAGTATCTGTACACACATTTTTTAGGTATTCGCAACTGTAAGTTTGTCCAAAAAAACGGAGGTTTTATTGTCTGGATTATAAACCAGCAAGTTTAGATTTTGATTATCAAAAATATCAAAACTTACAAAATCAAAAATAAGTTTGCCTAGTGTCGGATGCGTTATCTTTTTTACAATATTCGTCATGCTGTTCACATCATAAAGCGCCCACCATGAAGCGAAGAAATCGCTTTTGCTTTTCATATCCTTAATAAACTCACTAAACCAAGGATCAGTAATATGTCTTGCAAAAGTTGCATGAAATCTTGCTAACATTTCTTTTGCATGTAATTCCCACTGCTCAAAAAGCGACATATATTCTTGATTGCAAAACATCAAGTATATCGTATTTTGCTCATAGGCGGGCAGTTGGCTGAAATCGCCAAACACAATCGTTGCATATTTATTCCACTTAACTAAATTCCAATGACTATCGGTTATAAAGGCCGGACAACATAATAAATCCAGTTTTTCAAAAAAGTTCAGCACCCTATCATTAACAGGTTGGTAAGTCTCTACCTGCTTCGGTAAAGACTTATTAGCTAAAGCATATAAATGGCTGCGTTCCTCGTCGGTTAATAAGAACACTCTTGACAAGCTATCCAATATAGCGTCGGATACATTTATTTCTCTACCTTGTTCAAGCCATGTGTACCATGTAAGCCCTATTCCGGCCAATTGCGCGACTTCCTCACGACGCAAACCCGGGGTGCGCCGCCTTGCTCCAACCGAAATCCCTATCTGCTCCGGCTTGATTTTATTCCGGCGAGCTTTAAGAAATTCGCCCAGTTCAGTATATCTATTGGGTTCAATGGTTTTCATTATTATCTCCCTATCCTGTTAGTATTAGTAATAGTATAAATAGACTTCTTGTACTATTATAACACGATTGGTAAGATAACACCATAATAGCTTGAATGGAGGATTTAGCATGAAATACTATTTGTTAGAAGGTACATTTGTTGACAACCATCCCACGGGGGACAGTCTGAAAAAAGGTATGACAGAGCATTTTGAGTATCTAAAGATTGGCTTTGATAATGGTTCCGTATTGTTGTCTGGCCCCGTAGCTGGCGGCGGCGGTGGCATTGTTATTGTGAAATCAGAAGATATACAAAAGTTCTGCAATGAGGACCCGATAGTCCAGCAAGATATTCAACAATATCGCATTTTAGAGTTTTCCTCAAACGACTATTTGGATTGCCTTGAACAATGGTTTAATTAGTGGATGGTACAATGATCGAGATTAAGGAGGATTTTTTATGCGTGTTTTTGTAACAGGAGCGACTGGTTTTATAGGAACCGCCGTCATAAAGGAATTGCAAAGTAACGGCCATCAGGTAATTGGTTTGGCTCGTTCAGAGCAGACCGCCGCATCACTTACGGAATTGGGCGCAGGAGTACATCGTGGCAGTCTTGAAGATTTAGAGAGTCTACGCAATGGGGTCACTTCCGCAGACGGTGTTATACATCTGGCGTTTGATAACGGCTTTGGTGATTTTGATACAATAATCTCAAACGACCAGCGTGCCATCAATGTAATTGGCGATGCCCTTGCCGGTTCCGGCAAGCCGTTTGTATCCACATCAGTAACTACGATGCTTCCTCCACAAGGGCAACCGGCAACCGAAGATATGAAAGCATCGAAGGAAACGCCGGGATTTCCACGAAGTGCCGCCGAGGATGCTGTAATTGCGTTGGCGGGACGCGGTATTCGGTCATCGGTGGTGAGGCTTGCGCCCTGTGTGCATGACGCAAATCGTCAAGGCTTTGCTACAGCACTTGCATATGTTGCCCGTGAAAAAGGCGTTTCCGCTTATGTCAGTGATGGAACCAATCGTTGGCCCGCTGTCCATCGAAACGATGCGGCAAAGTTGTTTCGATTGGCGTTGGAGTCTGCCCCGGCTGGCACACGTTTACATGGCGTAGGGGAAGATGGTATTTTATTTTCCAACATAGCCGAAGCGATTGGCCGCCGTTGGAATCTACCTGTAACCAGTATTTCACACGAAGCGGTAGGTGAACACTTTGGCTGGCTCTCGCCATTTGTGCCGTTTGACAATCCAGTATCAAGTGCCAAGACACAGAAATTACTAAACTGGAAACCGGAAGGGCATACGCTTATTTCTGATATAGAAAGTAAATGAAAAGGTTAATCGACAATACTATACTAGATGGTTTTTTTGAATAAGACCGAAAACGTATCCAACCGCCGTCCCAATAGTAAATAAAAAAAAACCGCTGTTTGGCGGCGGGATAGCTATGAGCTAAACAGGATAAAGTAGCCAGCGGCGGTTTTGAAATAAAAAATTCAAAGCCGCCGTTTTCCTCTGAAAAAACAGGATTGCGGGAGGCGAGATAATTACGCTTTTTTTAATCTGTAACGGCAGCGGAGGCTTAGGGACAGGAGTATTCCCATGTGTTTGAAGCCGCTTTTTCTTTGCCGCGAGGAGCCGCCACCTTACCGTGACGGTTGGATATAGCAGAAGTTTTAATTTTACACAACTTTAAAAAATTAGAAAAATATTCGACAGGCTACTGCGCACATTTTTCATTCGACACCTTCAGGGATTTTCCCTTAAAGGTGTTTTTTATGCCCTTTTTTGACTGTTATTTTGCCGGACAAGCCCCATTGCCACATCGGGCCAACTTAGCCCGATGTGCGTTATAGCCCCGGCTGCCGCTCCCCGCCGCAGGGTGCGCCATGACCACCGGCACAAGCCGGAAAGAGTGAGGCGATCTTCATTATATAAATTGTTATTGACTTTGCTTAGCTGGTCTGTTTTGTATTCTATGGAAACGGAGCTTCCCTCCCTTGGGTTTATTTGGTTTCTTATATTCCTTTATTGGTATGGTAGTTTTGGCTACTTCATTTAGCAGTTTGCCTAACTGGTGGAATTAGGAAATTTGCAATTCAACAAATTGATTTGAAAAATCACAATAAGTATGCTATAATTTATTCTTGTAAACATTCTATCATCCATTCATCCTATGATTGATGTAACCAACTATAATAAATCAGATTCTATTGGCTAAAAAATCAATACAGCCTAAAAAGGACCTACTATATGGATGGAACCAGTAAACGATGAAGAGCAAATGTGAATGTACGTAAAAGTTAAAATAACAGGAGGTAGAACATGGATAAGCATTTTTGTACTTGCATAGTTACAGGCTGTAAAAACCATCCACTCAATCACTCAGAGGGATGCGACTTATGTATTAAAAAGAATCTTAGGACTGGTGAAGTTCCAGCTTGCTTCTGGTTGCAAATTTCTGATGATCTCAGTGGTTACAAAAAATTTACGTATGAGAACTTCTCTGATTTCTTTCATAAGCACAAAGAAGAATATAATCAGAAGAAGGACCAAACTAACGAAAATTAAACATAGTACGCAGCAAGATGTTCTGGTTCAATCTCAAGCGGGTAACGTATTTTCTATGTTCCGCTGAGTCTGGGAATATGTATTTTCGCCTGTACAGCAGAGAGAACATGGACAGTTTTTCATCTGTCCATGTTCTTTTTACCTTTATGGAAATGAAGGTATCATTTGGTGTCGATGAACCATAAAGCTTAGCAATTATTATGCAAGGAGGATTATACAATCTTATGATTAAAGAAGAAAACTATAATATATCAATTCAAAAAGCAAACCGATCAACTTTAGCCGGTCAAGTTACTTCCCAAATCGAACAAATGATAGAAAACGGTCAGTGGAAGGTTGGAGAAAAAATTCCTACGGAACCGGAATTAATGGAACAGTTCGAAGTGAGCAGAAACACATTAAGAGAGGGGATACAATCCTTAGTTCATGTTGGGTTACTCGAAACTCGACAAGGTATCGGTACTACTGTAAAGTCCGATAGTAATTTGGCACTGGCATTAGAAAAGAAAATCAAAAAAAATGATCTTTTGGAAACATTGGAAGTCCGTTTAAGCTTTGAGCGCGAAGCAGCCCAACTCGCTGCTGAGAGAAGAACAGCAGAGGATTTAGAGCAAATGGCAAGCTGCCTTAATGACTGCAAAATAGCAGCTGAAAATAATGATCCATTCCAATTAATCAAAGCGGACATTACTTTTCATAAATCCGTTGTAAGGGCTACACACAATAAAATGTTTATAGAGCTATACGAACATATCACAGACGCTCTACAATACTCTATTGATGGAATGATGCAAGCTAAACATCCGGTTAATTGGGAAACTGAAATTCACACCGAGCTCTTTCAGGCAATTCAGGCAGGAACCCCCCAACTTGCTTTAGAAAATGTCAATCAATATTTAAACTCTGCCAAAAAATACTTGCGTGCGATGATGACTGAATAAATGTAGAGAATGGAATTCTAAGGAGAAATATACACAATGAATCAAACAAACAACAAACAGAATAAGAACTTATATTCGCATTCAATAAAAACGACATCAATTATGCTAATAATCGGAATTATTTTTATTTCAGCTAATTTAAGAGCACCCTTAACATCCGTTGGCCCCTTAGTCAGTCTTATCCGGGATAGCTTACACATTTCAAATACATTGGCTGGCATGATTACTACCCTTCCATTATTTGCATTTGCTTTGTTTTCACCTTTTGCTCCTATACTGGCACGTAAATTTGGAACCAGACCGGTACTGTTTTGGGCTGTTGTGTTACTTACACTGGGTATTGTTTTGCGCTCTTCATCTGGCAGTATAGGGTTATTTGTTGGCACAGCGATACTTGGATTAGCAATTTCTATATGTAATGTGCTGATTCCAAGCCTTATTAAAAAGGATTTTCCTGAACAGGTGGGCGTCATGACTGGTATTTTTTCAATCTCCATGAGTACATTTGGAGCAATAGCATCCGGTATCAGTATTCCAATCGCTACAGGATTAGGGGTGGGTTGGGCCGGAACACTATCAATTGGGGCGGTTTTAAGCTGCATAGCTATCGTCTTATGGATACCACAATTAAAACAACATAAGAATCAAGAAATAGGTATTATTCAGAAATCTGAAATGATCAATGTTGAAACCACCACTTTTAGTGTTTACGAAGAGGCTCAGGAAACACCAATTATTCAAGGAACAGAAGGTAAGAAAACCAACTTGTGGAAATCACCGCTGGCATGGCAGATCACGGTATTTATGGGATTACAATCACTGATATTCTATACAATGATCGCATGGGCTCCTGCTATTTTAATTCAACAGGGAATGAATTCTGGCAATGCGGGGTGGATGCTATCCCTGCTGCAACTGGTTGGAATTCCATGCTCTTTTATTGCGTCCGTAGTCGCCGGACATAAAGCCAATCAATATTCACTGGTTATAACTAGTTTTTTTTGCCTAATAATCGGGATTATTGGTCTGCTCTTCGGCGGCTCCGGATTTGCGTTTTTATGGATGATTCTAATAGGAATTGGCGGCGGAATCACATTTAGTGTTGCCATGATGTTCTTCAGCCTTCGCACCAGAAATGGAGATGAAGCCGCAAGATTATCCGGTATGGCCCAATCATTCGGGTATTTGCTTGCTGCTATTGGACCCATGTTATTTGGCTTTTTGCACGATCAAACCGGCAGTTGGAAAATCCCCCTTGTTATACTCATTGGGCTTTCATTTATAAATTTTCTATCTGGATTAGGCGGAGCACGTAATATCTATGTTAGTTCACCTAAAAAATAAATACGTTAAGATAAGTACGAAGGTATAAAATTTCAAGAGAAGACATGGAAACAAGACCTCATGTATTATACGGAAAGACGTATAAATACATAGAATACACAGGGAGGAGAATGAATGCTTGGTTATATGTCAATTCGAGAAGCGGCGGCGCGTTGGGCTATCTCTGAACGTCGGGTACAGAAACTATGCGAGGACGGAAAACTTGCGAATACCGTACGTTTTGGCCGCAAATGGGGCATTCCGGCAGGTACCGGCAAGCCAGACGATGGAAGGATAAAAAAAGATGTTTGTGCTGTGGCACATCATTATACCGAAAGGCGAATATACAGTGATTTATCTGCGCTGGGCGGTAAAATTCTCTCTCAGAGCGAAGCTTGTACCATGTATCAAACAAAAAATGACACAGGGAACGGGATTGCTACGATGTATCATGTCTTTCCTGGCATTAAGCTGTTATACAATGAACTGCGCATGACTGAATTTACAGGGCATTCTGTCAAGCCATTCGCCGGAGCAGAGAATGTAATGGAAATTGGTTACTGCCGGGAGGGACGTTTTGAAGTTGAATCTCATAACGGCAGATGCGCATATATTGCTGACGGTGATTTGGTGGTCAGCATTATGTCCCACACGCTTAAATCATCGTTTTTTCCACTTGCATATTATCGTGGCATTACGATCTTTATAGATATACCCCTTGCATCCCATATAATAGAAACACTATCCGCAACGCTTGGAATAAAAAATATAGACCTTAATGCCATAAAACAAAAACTGTGTGCGTCGCAGCCTTCTTTTATCATGCGGAGTACAGATGCCATCCAACATGTCTTTTCTGAACTTTATGATGCGCCGGACATGGTAAAGGAAAGCTATATCAAGCTAAAAGTGATGGAACTCTTGCTATTTATCAGCAGAGTGGAACCGGAGGCGAGTGTAGACCGGCAACGATATTTTTACAAGACACGGGTTGACACAGTCAGGGCTATGCGCGATTTCATGGTAGAACATATGGACAGAAAATTTACATTGGATGAATTATCCGAACGCTTCAATATCCCGCTTACACCGATGAAAAGCTGCTTTAAGTCCGTATTTGGTGCACCGATCTACAACCATATGCGTGAATACCGCTTGCAAGCCGCCGCTATGCTCCGGGAAACAAACGAGTCTGTGGCAGATATTGCCGCAAAGGTAGGTTATGACAACCATACTAATTTTACGGCGGCCTTTAAGCTGCGAATGGGGCTTACACCTTCGGAGTACAGACAAGTTTCAGTCTAAAATCAGTAGTTTGGCCTGAATAAACTAACGCTTCTTGGCTATTAGTGATATGGTTAATTAGGAAGATAGGAGGTAATTTATGATAACGAAACAAATGCCTATCGGCTCCGGCTTTGGAGCCGCACCAACTACGAATGATGTGATTTCAGAAATTGATCTTCACGGAAAAAACGCTCTTATCACCGGAGGCTATTCCGGATTGGGAAGGGAAACCGTACGAACGCTGCGTTCCGCGGGCGCCGAGGTAATAGTTCCTGCGCGGGATTATGAACGGGCTGTGTGCTTGTTGGAAGGCATCGAAGGTGTCGAGATTGAGAAGATGGATTTGCTTGACCCGGCCTCCATTGATGCTTTCGCCGGGAAGTTTATTGCTTCAGAACGTCCTCTGCATATCTTATTGAACAGTGCGGGTATCATGGCACTTCCAAAGCTGACACTGGATAAGAGGGGCTTCGAGTACCAATTTGCAACGAACCATCTGGGGCATTTCCAGCTTGTAGCACAACTTATGGCCCGCTCTTCGTCGCGCAAACGGTGCACGGGTCATATCTGTGTCATCTATGGGGCACCGATACTCACCAAGCGTATTTGAAGACCTAAACTTCGAACGGAGGGATTATGAGCCCTGGGCGGCGTACGCACAGTCAAAAATAGCAAATATCCTCTTTGCACTCGAATTGGACAAGCGCGGTAAAAATGAAGATGTGCGTGCTTTCTCCCTACATCCGGGCAATATCGTAAATACCGGACTCGTAAAGCATATCTCACAGGAAGAATTGATAGCCAGAGGCAGTCTTGACACAGATGGGAATCCGATTCTTGACCCGGCAAGGCAGCTCAAAACCATCCCACAGGGGGCAGCGACCGCTGTATGGTGTGCAACAAGCCCGAAACTGGAAGGAATGGGCGGTGTTTATTGCGAAAACTGTGATATAGCTCCCATTATTAAAGACGACAATAAGGAACCAACCCAATTAAGAGGCGTAATGCCTTATGCAATTGACCCTGAACAAGCCAATCGCCTCTGGAATATGAGCGAGAAGCTTATTGGATTGGAGGCATGGTTAACAGAGTAGATAGAAAGAGGCTATAAATCAATCGTTACTATATGGAAGATCATTTCGAAAATATTCCACCAACATTAAAAGTATCAACTATGATACAGTAAAAAATAAAAATTCAGGAGGTATCAATCTATGAAGTTCTGCTGGAGCACCCTTATGGTGAAGGATTTGGATGAATCTATACGGTTTTATCAGGAAGTTGTCGGCCTTACTATAAATAAAAGATTTGTGGCCGGTCCCCTCACAGAGATTGCCTTTTTAGGAGATGGCGAAACCAAAATCGAACTGATCTGCAATGCGGAAAATAAGCAGATACATGTGGGGCAAGACATTTCCTGGGGTTTTGAAGTGGATTCTCTGGACGCAGCAATTGCCTTTGTAAAAGAAAAAGGCTATGAAATTCTTAGTGGACCAATCCAGCCAAACCCTCATACCAAATTCTTTTATATGCTCGACCCGAATGAGATGAAAATTCAGTTTGTAGAAAACTGCTGATATGTAAATCTCAATTGTGTATAAAATCATTTCCTACCTATTTTGCAGTATAGCGTGATTAGGCCGTTACTTTTATTGTTAAAAAGATAGGAGGCACAAACACTGAAAAAAAGAACAGACAAATCAGATTTAACAAAAACGATAAAGTAACCGGCTTGGATGCGTTAAGTGCAGAAAGCTTATGGTTGATGGGACAATATTTTATACAGAGTTTAAACGGTTGCCTTTTTTCAGCTATTGTACATATTATCCATATTGTCCGCTTTATCGTGAGTTTGAAGGTGAAAACAGCGTGAGAAATACGAAACAGGTCCGCCTGGGGATGATATTTCATGAAAACGCGAAGAAAGGACAAGGTGTTTTATAGGTTTTCATCTGCCCGTGACGGCATATAAAAAAAGCCGTCATTTAGCAGACGATATGTTGTGTCTATATAAATTCATATAATCAATCGACGGCTTTGGGATAGGAGGTTTTCATGTACCCTAAGCCGTTATTTTTGGTCTGTGAGGGGCTGCCATCTTATCAAAGCGGCCTAATATAGCAAAAGTTTTAATCCTTTTATAACTTCAAAAAATCAGATGAATCTATGGGCGACTATTGCGCCCATTTTTTATTCGACACCTTTCGGGTATTTTCCCGCAAAGGTGTTTTTTTATATCCTTTTCTAGCTTTAAATGCCATTTTTTAAGTAACAGAATCAGACAAGCCACTATATGACTTCGGGACAACATGGCCCGAAGTATGGATTTGCCTCCACTGTCGATCTCCGCCACCTCAATTTCGATTTGCTACGCCAAAAAATCGAAATGGAGGAATGCCACATGGCACAGATTAATCTGAGGGATTACTACCCGTTTTATGAAGTAGATATTCTTGTTGATATACCCGATGAAGTTGCGGCTGTCCTGATGGAAGCCGAGCGTCAAGAAGAAGCATACAGGCGGCGTATGCACCGCCACAAAGCGCAGTATTCTCTTGACAGAGGGGATGGGATTGAACGTGACATTTGTTTTGTATCATTATCCCCCTGCGAGATATACGAACACAAAATGACAGCACAACAGCTACATGCTGCTATTGCCGCTTTGCCGGACAAGCAGGGTAAACGGATTTACGCCCATTACATACTCGGCATGAGTAAAGCCGAGATTGCACGGGCCGTGAATGTTTCAGAAAAAAATATCCGTAAATCCATTAGCCAGGCACTAAAAAATATGGAAGTTTTTCTGAGAGAAAATTTCTAATTGGGGGTCGGTTATCCCCTAAAAATGTCACGGTTATTGAAAGGAAGTTTTTCCTTTAAAAGCTCTTTGACAAATTAATTACCGATAACCCGAATACGAAGGGTGCGTATGCTAAGTGACAGGCCCGCCATGACCTCCATTGTCAGAAAACGGAGAGAGCGACAAGGCCCATGCCGCAGGCGGGTCGAGGCTGACCCCGCCGGATAAAGCACACAAGCCTTGACACTTGCGTTCAGTCACAGTCCGAGCGTTGAAGCGGCCCAACAGGCCGTGATCCGTCGCAGGCAATGAGGACGCCTCCCCATCAGAATGGGGAGAGGTGAAATTCCTATGGGTCGGATAAGCTACAGTCCGTCCGGGTTATCTGTTTTGTATTACAATATCAGGAGGCTGCGCCGGTATTCTCTGTCTTATGACAGCTCGACACTTTACGGCGCGGCGCTCCACCTATTTTACAATAGGAGAATCGAAATGGAAAAAGACATGGTTTTAGATATGATGTTGACTGAACGGTGGAGCAACAATGCTTGTCGTGGTTACGTCATTTGGGCTATGGAAAACTGCGGTTTCACGCCTGATGATATTCAGCAAGTGGTTTCAGAGCTTCACTACATTTTCGATATGAAGTCCATAGATGAAGCCGACAAGCACTACTTCAACAGTCCCTATTGACTTCGGGCCAACCTGACCCGAAGAGTGAGGAAAGATTAACAGCCATCACTTTTGCTTATAAAGTGGTGGCTGTTTGTATTTCTTCACAGGACAAACCAGAAACGCATATATTGAATCATGCGAGTAAAGGGGGCATGATAAATGATTACTTCCGCGATATGATAGTTTTATGAG
>JAEWSZ010000125.1 GCA_023397905.1 Bacillota bacterium
ATTTTGGGGCTTAAGACCTTATATCCCACTGCGGCTGCCAAAAACAGAATCAGCAGAACTACAACCAGGTCAATGAGATTTATTACTCCGAATAATTTGCCCTTTTCGTTTATTAATTTCATACTAATCATCCTCCATTTTTTATAGCTTTATTTAATACTTCCGCCAATGATTTTGTGAGCTCTTTACGCTCATATTTGTATACCTGGCTTTTTACCGGGCTAAGGGGAATTGTATTGTCGACCCAGCAGCTGTACAGATAGACAAGGTTTTTAACAGTATTTTCAATATCGTTGAAATCACTGACCAAACCGGTACCGGTATCTGAAACCAGCTGCGCGGCAGCACCATTCTGCGGAATTGTTGCCAGGATGGGCCGCCCGGTGTTCATGTATTCAAATACCTTGCCTGTATAAAAGGCTTCCGCTCCCGGACCTGAGGGCTCAATAAGCAAAAGGGCGTCAGATTTCATGAGCTCAATGAGACATTCACGATGTTTCATATATGGCATCAGAAAAACAATATCTCTTAAACCGAAGCTGTCAATGGTCGCCTGAAGCACATCGGCCTTAAAATTGCCTATAAGCCTGACCGCTATTTTGGATTTGTCTATGCTTCCATGCTCAATGGCCCTTTTCAATGCTTCGAAGAAATTGTCCGGCTTCCTCCTGCCGTACAGAAGACCTGTATAGGTCAGTGTAAACCTGGAATTATCCCCCCGTATGTCATTTATGCCTTCAAAATCCTCTTCGTCATAGCCGTTGGGGATCACATGGAACTTGTCCTTTGTTTCGGGATTGTCCCGCAAAAAGTTTGAAAGCATAACAGGGGTATTGGTGATCAGGCAATCTGCGTGGGCCAATACCGACTTTTCCTGGGAACGTTCTATTTTTGCTCTCAAGCCTTTTCTGACATGGTAGGGATTATTTGTCCACTCGTCCCGGAAATCGCATACCAGAGGTATTTCAGGAAAATGCTCCTTCAGGTATACGCCCAGTAGATGATCGCTGTATGGCGCTGAAGTTGTATATATGACATCTATTTTGTTCTCTCTTACGGCGGCAATGGCTTTTTTTCGCGCCATATGCTGCCAGACCCTTTCAGAATCAGGTATCAGCAGCTTGTTTACCACCTTTCCGAAATACTTCAGAAAACCCGGCAGCGCGGCGAAATCACATGCGCTGGTACGGATGACTTTTATTCCATCAGGTATGTCGGAGAGCAGGGTTTCGTCCTTTAAAGCGGCTTTGGATGCATCTCTGGTCAACACAACAGGCTCAAAATCAAAATTCCGGAGATACTTTACAAATTTCACTGTTCTCTGAACACCGGAACCTCCTATGGGCGGAAACTGGTGTGCAATCATAAGTACCTTTTTCATGATTTTCCTTTCAATTATGAAGTCAATTACTTATGAGGTTACAGCCCATAGCAATTGACTTTATGACTTAGTGGATTCTCACGCCTAAGCGCCCAGCAAATAGCTGTTAAAGCCGGCAGCAGCCAGAACTGACCTGTCATAAAAGTTTCGGGTGTCAAGTATATTTGCCTGGGCCATTAAGGGCTTCAGCTTTGAAAAATTGATTTTTGCAAATTCATCGTGGTTTACGCCCAGAATGATCAAATGGCCCCCGTTCACAGCGGCCTCCAGGCTGTCGCATAAAAATTCATGGGATGAGACATGGGGATCGTAAATATTTACATTAAAATCCTTGTCCTTGTGAAATAACTCCACAAGCTCCATAATTGGGCTTTCTCTCATATCGTCTATATTGGGTTTGTAGGTGCAGCCCAGGATAGTGACATTTTTTCTGCCGGAAACACCTGAAAGTATGGCCTTTGAACGTTGAAAAACGTGATGGGGCATACTGTCGTTTGTAGTTCTGCTCAGCTTGATTATTTTTGCCAGCTCGGGTTCCTTCTCAACTATAAACCAGGGATCCACGGCGAGACAATGGCCTCCGACGCCCGGGCCGGGCTGGTGGAGATTTACTCTTGGGTGCTTGTTTGAAAATTTGATAACATCCCAGGCATTTATGCCCATTTTTTCACAGAGCTTTGCAAGCTCGTTGGCAAGAGCTATATTAACGTCCCTGAAGGTATTTTCCATGAGTTTGCACATTTCGGCTGTGGTGGCGTCCGTAAGGAATATTTCGCCCTTTACAAAGGTCTTGTACAGATCGCGCACAGCTTCGCTGGACTCGGTGTTGATTCCGCCCACTATCCTGTTGTTTTCAACCAGCTCCACCAGGATCTTGCCGGGCAGGACGCGTTCGGGCGAGTGAGCCACTAAAAGCTGTGTTCCTATTTCCAGACCGGAATCCTTAAGAATAGGCAGCATTAATCCGTTAACGGTATTTGGCGGTGAGGTGGATTCCAGTACGACTATATTGCCTTCCTTCAGATAAGGTACGATGGATTCGGTTGCCTTTCTGACATAGGTCATGTCGGCAGTCTTATCCGAATTGATGGGAGTAGGAACAGATATTATAAAAACATCAGCCTCTTCAGGAGTAGACTGCGCCCTCAGATTACCGGAGGTGACGGCAGCCTGTACCATGATGTCAAGATAAGGTTCTTCAATTATTATTTTGCCCTGGTTGAGAGAGTCCACGACCTCTTTTTTTACATCCACGCCCACGATGGCATGGCCATGGGTAGCAAACATTGCGGCTGTTGGAAGTCCGATGTAACCAAGACCGATAATACATATTTTTTTCTTATTATTAATGATAACCACTTCCTCAAAAGAAAAATTTCATCTGGGCAAAAAAAATGCCCGGACTATTAATTTTAGTAATATTTAGATACTCTACCAGTGTATCATCATCGTTTTTTAATGTCAATTCAAGAAATTCGCTAGGGCCCATTACGCCCTATTTCCAGGGTATACCGCTCTCAAAATCCCATACCAGGAAATTTATCTGTTTGAAAAATCAGTACTAACGGTTTATTTATAAAAGTTTATTTTATTCCGATATACATTTAATCAAGATATTAATTAATCCTGATGTATAATGTAGATATGAAATCTGTTCTTACTTTTATGGTATCAGGATGACGGAGGGTATATGTGGAACTTGTTTAACAGAAAAAAAGCTGAGCCTGATCTGGATATAAAGGTACTGATAAAAAATGATATATCGCTTCTGACTCTGGATGAAAGATGGAACGGATTATTTAAAAATATTGTTAAAACCAGCGGCATTGCGGATTCGGAGAATAAAATAACCGAAATGCTGAAGGAGCAGTCCCGGCTTATATCCGAGTCAAAAGAAATAAGCGTAAGAAAAAAGGAATGCATGGACAATATAATAAGGCTTACCACAGAAGTATTTGACAACAATAATCAGGAAGCCCACAGCGAGATGCAGGAATGTGAAAAGACAATCCTTGGAATAAACAACAGAATGAAGGAAATCGAGAAAAAGCTGGAGGAAATACCTGATGAAATACGGCAGGCAAATCTGGAGCTTCTGGAGCAGACGGTCAAGCTGGTGTATTTTTCCATAAGAGAAAACCATGAGAAAGTGGTAGTGCTGGATCAGGAGATTTTCGAAACCAGGGATAAGCTTAAAAAGCTAATTGAAGAGCGTGAGCTTATCGCCCAGGACGATACGGATACATATTCCTACTTCCATGACTTATTGGGCGGAGACACTCTGCAAAAGCTGGATGAACAGTATTTTGGGAGTAATGGGAGTAAGTAGTATAGTAGTACAGAAGTGTAGGAGTATAGAATAAAAGCTTAAAAGCAGAATTCAGGAGTCAGAAATCAGGATTCAGGCTAAAGGCGGAATGCACCACTGCACTTTGAATTCTGCAAAGGGTTTTATTCCATACTTCTGTACTCCTGTACTTCTATACTACTAATAAATATGCTACTAAAAAGAGGTGATCCTTTTGAAAGCTGCAACCGGAGCGCAAATGGGTGAAATAGACAGATATTCAATAGAACGGCTGGGCATTCCAGGGATCGTTCTGATGGAAAACGCCGCGTTAAAAGTGGTCAAACATGTTGAACAGTATTTTGGAGACAATCCGCTTATCCCAAAGGATGTGCTGATCGCGGCGGGAAAGGGTAACAATGCCGGGGATGCCTTTGCGGTGGCAAGGCATCTGACGATTCTGGGCTATAATGTAAAACTGTACTGCCTGTTTGAAAAGGAGACCATATCCGGCGACGCAAGGCTGAATTATGACATCCTGCCCGGATTGGGCGTTGATATAAGGTTTTTGACCGGCGATCAGGAGCTTCATGAGCTGGAAGATGACATCCGGAGCTCCGGGGCAGTAATAGACGGCATATTCGGAACCGGCTTCAAAGGCCAGACACAGGGCGTTATTGCCAGGGTTATTGATTCTGTGAACAGGAATTCAGGATATACCATTTCCATAGATATTGCGTCAGGTGTGGAAGCGGCCACGGGAAAAGCCGCTGATACATGCATCCGGGCCAATACCACCGTGACCTTTGAGCTCCCGAAAATCGGACAGCTTGTCTATCCCGGAGCCGGTTATACCGGGAAATTGCAGGTGGAGAGCATAGGTATGCCCCTCCAGGCCATTGAAAGCGTGGAGATAAATACTTTTCTCACGGGACGGGAGCGGGTTAAAGGGATAATTCCCAAAAGAGGGGCTGATTTCAACAAGGGCACCTGCGGAAAAGTGGCTGTCATTACCGGCTCGTACGGTATGGCCGGCTCTGGCTGTATTGCGTCGAAGGCCGGGCTCAGAACGGGTTCGGGACTGGTGTATGCCGCGGTGCCCAAAAGCCTTATAGGCATTTATCAGAGCGTCGTACCGGAAGCCGTTTGCACAGGGCTGGAGGAAAATGAGGGCGCCGTGGCTGAAGCCGCCGCCGGCGCCATACTGGATATCATAAAAAAATGTGACGTGGCGGCCATAGGACCGGGACTGTCCGGCGCCGGGAGCATATATTGTATTATAGACAGTATTGCGGATAAGATAAATGTGCCCGTAATACTGGACGCCGATGCACTGAATGCCCTGTCAAAGGATACGGAAGTTTTCAGGAAATTCAGGACCGATGTGGTCATCACTCCCCATCCGGGAGAAATGTCACGGCTGACAGGGCTCGATACAAGTTACATCCAGCAGAACAGGCTGGAGGTGGCTCGCAAGTATGCCGCGGCATGGGGCGTGACGGTAGTCTTAAAGGGCGCCGGCACAATAATAGCCCATAAGGACGGGACTGCATTTATCAATCCCACAGGAAATGCGGGCATGGCCACTGCAGGAAGCGGAGACGCTTTGGCGGGCGTAATTGCCTCGCTTATAGGGCAGGGAGCCGGCGCATTCGAGGCGGCTGCGGCAGGAGTGTATATACATGGGCTGGCAGGCGATCTTGCCGCCGGAGTAAAGGGAGAACACGGGATGACTGCCATGGATATAGTGGAAAATATACCATATGCCATAATGAAAACCGTCAATGCTTAAAAACAGTATTTGCAGTATTCAAAGTAATACGCATGCAATATTCACAGTGGCATTTAAAAGTCAATTACTATCGGCTGAAAGGCGAAGACTTTCAACCGTAATTGACTTTTGTAATATTCAAAGCTCCGGAAGATAAATAAATTTAATAAAGCCGGAGTAATGTGTTTTCAAAAAACATATTTTGGTTATACTAGAAGTAGAAGTTAAAAGGAACATTGATTAAACAAACGCAACAGGTTCCGTAGAAAAACATTTTGGGGGCTAATGTAAAATGGAATATAAGCTGAACAGGGCATGGGCTGAAATCAACCTGGATAATATTGCTCATAACATTCACGAGATCAGAAGGATCACAAACAAAAATGCCGAGATAATGGGAGTCGTTAAGGCTGACGCATATGGACACGGAGTGATGGAGGTGGCAAAGACTCTCCTGGACAATGGCGTATCCCGTCTGGCAGTTTCCATGCTGGACGAGGCGATCCAGCTGAGAAAGATAGGCATAAGCGCGCCAATACTCATTTTAGGTTACACTGATCCCAGAAGGGTCAATGAAATAATTGAGAATGACGTCACACAATCGGTTTTCAGCCATGAGCTGGCAGAGGCGCTTTCGGAGGAAGCGGTCAGGCAGGGCAAAAAGGTAAAGATCCATATAAAGATAGACACGGGTATGACGCGGATAGGATTTTTACCGGGGTACAGCGCAGTAAAAAATGTAGTTGAAATAAGCCGTTTGCCAAACATAATCATTGAAGGCTTATTCACCCACTTCGCCACGGCGGATGAGAGTGACAGAGAATTCACATTGACGCAGTTTGAACGCTTTATGAGTATTTGCTATGAACTTCAGAGAATCGGAATACATATCCCAGTCAAGCATTGCGCCAACAGCGCAGGAATTATTGAATATCCTGAAATGCATCTGGATATGGTCCGCCCGGGTATCATTCTGTATGGAATGTACCCATCCGAGGAAGTCCATAAGACCAAAATCAGTTTAAAGCCCGCAATGACTCTGAAGGCCAACGTAATACTTGTCAAGGATGTCGAGAAAAATACGTCCATAAGCTACGGAAGGATATTTACCACCCGGAGGGCGTCGCGTATAGCCACTATCCCGATCGGTTATGCCGACGGATACAGCCGTATGCTGAGCAACAAGGGGAAGGTCCTCATCCATGGACAATATGCTCCCGTGGTGGGGAGGATCTGCATGGACCAGTGCATGATAGATGTCACTGATCTGGACTGCCGGGTTGAAGTGGGAGATGAAGCCGTACTGGTGGGCAGCCAGGGAGAGAACTGCATAACAGCGGAGGATGTTGCACAGTCCATAGGCCTGATAAATTATGAACTGGTCTGCATAGTTGGAAAGAGGATCCCCAGGGCTTTCATACAGGACGGAAAAATATTGAAAATCCTAAACTACTTGATATAGGCGGGTTTCAGCTTAGAGGTAACATAAACTTAATTTGACCTGATATATAAAGGCGATTATAATATCTATGTACGTGTACGCATTTATATTTGCCAAATGGTACTGATAATTTAGAATACTGGAATATAATAGAAGTATGCCAACGGAAATAACGCGCCGGGGGGTATACTTGAAAAATGAGACTTATTATAGAGTGGGGGTAATAATTTGGCTCAATATAGAAAGATATTGATTAGTGTTCCAGACAATTTACTTGAGGAACTGGACAATATGGTTTCCAGTGAAAAAACCAGCAGAAGTATGGTTGTCAGAGAAGCGATGAGTCTTTATATACGCGAGAAACACAAGGTTGAATTGAGGGATAAAATGAGATTGGGTTATGAAGAAATGGCTGAAATAAATCTGAGGCTTGCTGAGGGGTGCCTCGGAGCTGATAATGATCAGCAGAACAGATATGAGGAGAGGCTTGGGGAGATGGAGGAAACGTGGTAATAAAAAGAGGAGATATATATTACGCAGATCTGAGCCCGGTCATCGGATCGGAACAGGGCGGAGTCAGGCCTGTTCTGATAATTCAGAATGATATCGGAAATAAATATAGTCCTACGGTGATCGCGGCAGCAATCACATCCCAGATAAATAAGGCGAAGTTACCGACTCATATTGAAATAGGAGCTTTGGAATACGGTCTTGCAAAGGATTCCGTTATTTTGCTTGAACAGATAAGAACTATTGACAAAAAACGTTTGAGAGAAAAGATAGGGCACCTGGACGAGGAGCTGATGATAAAGGTTAACAATGCTCTGGAAGTCAGTTTCGGACTTTCGGAGATATAGATAAATTAAATACTAAATTAATTATAAGAGGTGAATGTTTTATAATGAAAGAACTAATGAGAAAAGTGAAGAAGAGACATCTTATACTACTGGCGGTTATAGCATGCAGTTTTACCGCACTGCAGCTGGCTCCCATTGTGAAAGCCCAGGCAGACAGCAGTCCGGTCATTTACGACTCCACATACATAGACAAAATGGAAGCCAATTTGAAAAGCATGATTCAGAGTTCAAGCGACGATCTGAAAAAGCAGATCGCCGCCACATCGTCCCAGACGGATGTGGAAAAGGAACTTGCCGATCTGAAAGAGAGCATGGTATTTAAAATAATAAAGCTTCCCGCCGGGAAAACTCTTGTGGCAGGAGCAAGTACTGAGATGATTATAAGAAATAAGGACAGAGTTGTGGCATACGTTGATAAAACTGCTACAGGAGGTATATCCAACCTGATATCCGGAAAGGACATACCAAACGGAGCGATAATTCCCGACAATCAGCTGCTGCTGGTTCCCAAGGCAGACGGAAGAGGCGTCACGGCAACTCAGGATGCTGATATTATGATAAAGGGCATGTACACAATCAAATAAAACAGGATCAATATTTCCAAAATATTAATGAAAGGAAGCTTAATGTCGATATTATATTAAGCTTCCTTATTTATATTACTATAATAAAAAGACAAAGGAAAATAGGTCTTTATGAATAAAACCAATCATCAGAAAACCTTGAAGAAGAGAACGGATATACTGATCAGGCTGGCACTGATACTGGTCGTGTTAACCATTCTGTTCTTTTTTGTAGTGAAGCCTATGCTGAATAAGGATTTTTATTTTGACTCAGGAGAGGATTACACTTTTAATAACCTTGGTTCGGTTTCAGGTGAAGACAGCTTTGACGTGGTAGTCGTAGGCGACGGCATAGATGCTGTAACCGGAGCGCTTGGTTCGGCGAAGGTCGGGGCAAAAACACTGCTGGTATGTAAAAACCGGGAACTGGGGGAGGACATCAGGAAAACCTACAATGTCAGCTGGGCCCAGGATGTGACTCCCACCGGCAACAGCGTCAGTTCCGACATGTTCAAGGAAATAAGGTATAAATCGGGAGAAGGCTCAAATGTTGAAAATTATATAAAGACAATTGAAAAAATGGTCTCCGAGCAGAAAAAGCTTGAAGTGGCATATAATGCACAGCTCATGGACATAACTCCGGGAAATGGCCGGATAGACGGCATTAAACTGAGAATCGGCCAGGAAGACAGGAATATCAGCTCTGAAAGATTTATAGATGCAACTGCCGACGGCCAGCTGCTTAAAAAGTCCCGGGTGGGATTTACGACGGGCTATGCGGACATAGGATTGAATGGCCTGTACCCGCCTGTAAAATTAAATTTTATGGTTTCCGGGGTGAATTATGAGGAACTTGAGGAATTGGTCCAGAAACAGGCGACTCTGCTGGATCTTATCATAAAAAGCTATAAAACCGGTGACAGGAATATTTCGGTATCGGGTTTTAATATAACCGACCAGGGAAACTCCAGCGTCGTAATCGAAGGCATAACCATGAATAACGTAAATACGTCGGATAAAGAGGAACTCCGGAAGGCGTATGAAAAAGCAAATAAAGAGTGTATGAATTTTTACAATTATTTAAAGTTAAATGTGGAACAGTTTAAAAATGCAAGCGGAGCTTCTGTTGCCCAAGAGTTCATAACGCCGTCGCCCTATCATTTTAAAGGCAGATATTTAATGACTCTCAGCGACGTGCTCACCGGCAAGAGATACACAGACAGGATAAGTTCGGCTTCCAGGCCTGTGACCTTGATTATGGAAGACAACAGCCGGTATCTGCTCTGCAATCCCAAGACATTTTACATACCTCTCAGCTCGGTAATACCTGAAAATCTGAACAATGTTTTAATGACAGGAGATAAGATATCCGCCTCTTCGCTGGTGCAGACCGCAATAAGCTCAAATTCCAGCAAGGCCGGAACAGGTTTTGCCGCGGGTATTATTGCCGCCTACAGCATTTCAAAGGAAATGGATATTCCTCAGATAGTGGACGACCACAACCTGGACACACAGCAGGAGATAGAAAAGGTTTTGAGGAAAATGGGCATATACATGTCGGACATAAAGGAAGACATCTCAAGCATCACGGGGGACTGGAGCTATCCTTACATGGAAAAGCTCAACAATATGGGGCTTCTGAGCGGCGGAATCACAAACGATTACAAATATGACAAGGAAGCCGAGAGTAAAGATCTTGCCTATATAATATTAAATGGCGTCACAAGGATATCTGAAAATACATACAATCTTGATTTTGATTTTAAGGTAAGAAAATATTTAAAAAATGAGCCTCTGACCAAAGAGCTGTTCGGGCAGATATTGCTGGAAGTGGCAGGTAAGACCGGAACCCAGGGCAATTATTATTCTGAGGCGTGCAAGCAGGGATTAATTGACGATACACTGCAGTCAGAACTCAAAAATAAAAAAGTATTGCAATTTTCGGAAGTTTACTATGCATCCGTCAAGCTGTTTGAAAGGCTGACGGGAAAAGCCATGAAGTAGCTTATATAGTTATACCTTTATAAATCCCAGTCTCACGGCAAATACATACAATATGAACTTGGGGAGCCTCAGCATTCTTTTGAAGCGCCAGGGCTCCTTGTAAAGCCTGTAGAGCCATTCCAGACCGTGGTCTCTGAAAAAGTCGGGAGCCAGCTTTACGTTCCCGGCCAGGATATCCAGAGTTCCGCCCACGCCAAGACAGACTTTAACCTTCAGCTTGCTTTTGTTGCGGTTAATCCACAATTCCTGCTTGGGCGCTCCAAGACAGACAAAAAGCACATCTGCTCCGGAATTGTTTATTTCGTCTATTATGGCCTCTTCATCATCACTGGTAAAATATCCGTTCCGGGTGCCCACAACCTGGGCTCCGGGATAATCGCAAATAATGTTTGCATTTGCGGTTTCAGCGATCCCTGGTTTGCCTCCGAAGAGGAAAAACTTAATGGGCCTGTGTCCGGAGGCTTTCAGAAGGTTTTTTGCAAGATCCACCCCGGAGACCTTCTCCGTAACCTTTTTACCCAGAATTTTAGACGCCAGCACAACGCCGGCTCCATCGGCTACCAGCATGTCGGAGTTATTTAATATTTCCCGCATATCCTTATTGGTTATACCGTCCATCATTATTTCAGCATTGGGAGTGTACACCGAGTGGCACTCACCGGAGTCTATAAATTCATAAACCTTGTCAACAGCCTGTTCCATTGAAATATCATCTATATTTATTCCCGCAATATTAACCAGTTTTCTCATACTTCCTCCAAGGAATACTAATAAAATACGCTTGCATATTTTGGACACGAAAATACCCATTTACGCATCGAAGATTTATTTCGCGTTTTTTATCAAAGTCAGTTGAATAGTAATTGACTTTTACAGTTTAGATTATACGGTATTATTTGTCAATGGAAGAGGGGAAGGGACAGCAGCCAGGCCCCAGGCGGACAAATAAATATTTAAAACCTGCCTTCACCCTGCTATAATTAAAAATAGAGCCGATAACGCAAAGCGGATTTTGTTGTCTTGCCTGGCTTTTGCGTAACAAATCGAAGGCGGATTTTAGTCATTTAGGAGGATCGACCTATGAGCAATGATTATGTAAGTGAATCCAATTTTATCGTGAGAAAATCGGGACGTGAGGAAAACAGCTATTATATCGACTATCTGGGAGTATACAAGATCATGGATATCTCAAAGCTTGTACATCTCGAAGCATCCGTTATAAAGGAAAAGTACCTTAATCACGGCGCGGTATATTTCAGTGAACTGGATGTGTACTATTTTAATGATATCGAGAAGGCAAAAAGTACCATCGGGGACATTCTGAAAAATCTCAAGGCGGACCAGAAGGGCAGGCTGATACTGCTCACGGAGGCTGAAATCGAATATATAAGGCAGGCTTTGATCAATGAAGGCGTAAATACCATAAGAGTCAGTTCAAAAATCAAGGACAATATTTTCAGGAAACTGAATGCTTAAAGCCGGAAATCTCAATTAAATAAAATGCCCATATCAGGTAAACTCCAGCACAAATAAAAGACCACTGCAAAAGGGATATGAAAGGTCATTGGTTAATTTTGCAAGTCCGGGATACAAAACTTGCAAAACACCTTGTCATGTTGACGGTTTTAATGTATTATATTTGCATAATGAATAAATATACATATATTAAAAAGGGGTGTAGGGATATGAGCAAAATGAAGAAAGTATTGATTTGTTTATCAGCATTACTTATAATAGCTTTCGCAGTAACAGCCTGCGGAACTGCAGCAAATGACGGCTCGTCGTCAACCGCCACGGCATCCGGCAGTACGGCGGCCGAAAACACTGCTGCGGGAAGCCAGGTACTTAGGATCGGTATCGACAATACTTATCCTCCGATGGAATACACGGATGATTCGGGAGATCTTGCCGGTTTTGATATCGAACTTGCCAAAGCAATAGGTGAAAAGCTGGGCAAGAAGGTCGAATTTGTTCCGACAGATTGGGGATCTATATTCTTAGGACTTAATTCTGATAAATATGATGCTATAATTTCCTCTCTCAGTATAACCGATGAGAGAAAGAAGACAGTGGATTATACAAAGCCATATGTTGCAAACAGCCAGGCAATCATAGTTAAAAAGGACGATACGACCGTTAGCTCTGAAAAAGACTTAAAGGGCAAGGTAGTAGCCGTTCAGAAGCAAACTACTTCGGATGATGTTTGCCAGGAATTTACCAAAGCAACTCCATTTAAAGATTACAAGCAGTACGACAAAATGACTGAGGCCTTGAGCGAACTCAAGATCGGAAGAGTGGATGTTGTTGTGGCCGACCTTGTGGTTGCAAAATATTTTGTGGCACAGGATCCTGACAGTTATAAATCTGCAAGTACCACATTGCCGTTAGAGCCCATCGGCGCAGGTGTCAAAAAGGGCAATACCGCATTGCAGCAGGAGCTGGATAAAACGCTGGATGAATTCAGGGCCGACGGCACTCTGAAGAAAATCTCCGAAAAGTGGTTCAGCGAAGATATGACATCGAATATAGAATAATTGACGTTTTAACAATGCAATATTTTTAAATATTTAAACTATAGGGCTTTCCAAAGTCAATTCAATAATCGGCTTTCAAGCCCTATAGATTTGTTATTTGAGCCAATGCTCAAATTTTTGAGTATAGGAATTTATTAGGGAGCTGTTTTTAATATGATAGAAGCTTTTTCTTTTTTTCCGAGATTGTTGAGAGGAACACTGGTCAGTATTGAGTTGACAGCGGTAGCCATAGTTTTTGGCATACTTCTGGGACTTTTGCTGGCTATCGCGCGCATATCGAAAAATCAGGTGGTAAACAAGTTTTCATGGTTTTATATATGGTTTTTCAGAGGTACGCCTCTCTTAATGCAATTGTATTTTATCTATTACGGGTTTCCGTTACTTTTTACCCCGCCGTTGAGATACTCTGCGATGTCCGCGGCTTTTGTGGCCTTCAGCTTAAACTCTGCGGCTTATCTTGCCGAGATAATCAGAGCGGCAATCCAGTCAATAGACAAGGGCCAGATGGAGGCAGCGAAGGCACTGGGTATGAGCTATGGACAGGCCATGAGGCGTGTTATAGTTCCACAATCCTACAGAAGGCTTATCCCCCCTGTGGGAAATGAGCTCATAATGCTTGTAAAAGATACCTCTCTGGTTTCAGCGGTTGCTATTCAGGATCTCATGCGCCAGACAAGTGAAATTGTGTCCACAAAAGGAAGCGCGCTTATTTTCATACCAACCGCAATAATATATCTGGCCATAACCACAATATGTACAATTGTATTTGAAAAGCTTGAAAAGAAATATTCGGTTTATGAATAGGGGGAGATACGACATGGGAAAGATGATAACGGTTGAAAACGTATGCAAGTCGTTTGGAACCCTGGAAGTGCTTAAAAATATTAATCTTGAGGTACAGCAGGGTGAGGTTTTGTGCATAATCGGCCCAAGTGGTTCCGGTAAAAGCACATTGCTCAGATGCCTCAATCATCTGGAGACAATAACAAGCGGCAAGGTTATGATTGAAGACCAGCTGCTTGATGAAAAAATAGCCGGTAAAAGTCAGTTCAAGGTCAATCACAAAAAGGTTTCAGAAATATGTGCGGAGTTGGGGATGGTTTTTCAGAGGTTCAACCTTTTCCCCCATATGACGGTCATCCAGAACATAATCGAAGCTCCTGTTTCCGTTAAAAAGGTTCCGAAGGCAGAGGCCATGGAATACGGCATGGAGCTGCTGAAAATGGTAGGACTTGAAGACAAGAAGGACGAATATCCCGTGCGCCTCTCAGGCGGACAGCAGCAGAGAGTTGCAATAGCAAGGGCATTGGCTATGAAGCCTAAAATAATGCTTTTCGACGAGCCTACTTCAGCCCTTGATCCTGAGCTGGTAGGAGAGGTGCTTGAGGTTATGAAAAAGTTGGCCGGAGACGGTATGACAATGGTGGTTGTCACCCACGAAATGGGATTTGCAAGAGAAGTCGGTTCCAGAGTCATATTTATGGACAAGGGTGAAATAAGTGAAGAGGGTTCCCCGGAAGAAATATTTACAAACCCAAGAAATGAAAGAACCAGGGCCTTTTTGCAGAAGGTGCTGTAGAATTTTTAGTGGTAAAATAGTAAATTAATGTTTATTTAAATCGAAAAAACATATATTATTAATATATGTTTTTATTTTTATGAAATAAAATATCTGAATAAAATATTCAGATGGAAACCAGAATGGAGCCACCACAATGTCAAAGTTGAACAGGGTACTTGTTTTTCTGAAGGTTTATCTGCTGATCACATTCGGAGCTGCAATTACCGCGCTGGCAATAAATGTTTTTCTTGTTCCGTATAAGATAGCCCCGGGAGGCCTGAGCGGATTGTCGACAGTGCTTTTTTATATGAGCGGAGGCAAGCTGCCCATAGGTACCACAATGCTGGTGATTAATATACCTCTTTTCCTTATGGGCTATAAGTTCATAGGCAGGAAATTTTTTATAAGAACCATATACGGAACAATAATCCTATCCGTGATTATTGATTTAACTGAAAAATACATGGCGGAACTTGCTCAGAAATTACTTATAAATGAGGCCGGAACGGCTTCAACTCCGGATATATTGCTTTATAGCGTCATAGGCGGATTTATAAGCGGTATCGGGCTTGGCATAGTCTTAAAGATGGAGGCCACCACCGGAGGGACGGAACTGGCGGCAAAGCTTTTAAAAAGGCCTGTAAAAAGCCTTACCATAGGGCAGACACTGCTGTTGATAGACGGTTTGATAATACTTTTTGCCATTATTGTTTTTAAAAGTGTCTTGATCGGATTGTATTCGATGGTCAGCCTCTTTATTACCACAAAGGTTATTGACGCTCTGGTTGAAGGCGTTGACTATGCCAGGGCCGTTTTGATAATTTCAGAACGCCAAGAGGAAATAGCCGCAAGGATCATGATCGAAATGGACAGGGGCGTGACTGAGCTGAAAGGAAGAGGCGTCTACTCGGGAAAGGACAGGAATGTGCTGCTGTGCGTCCTGTCAAGGACTGAAATACAGCAGATCAAGGACATAGTGCATCAAATGGATAAAAACGCCTTTATGATTCTTGCAGATGTTCGCGAAGTGCTGGGGGAGGGTTTTAACGGAGTCCCTAAAAAGTGATGGGGGATATTAGTAAATATATAATTATCTGATTATTTTAGATTATGTTTCCGGCTGTATTTATGAGGGAATGAATAATAAGAATACATTTGAATAAAGAATGCGGATGAATATTTATTGAATCTATATAGAAGAGGTACTACATAATGTTGGATTGGAGAAAAGCTAAGTTCATCTCTAAATGCTGCATATTCTCTGCCGTTTTATCAATACTCGCGGTACTGTGCGGTATAGATGCATATGCGGAGGATTCAAGGGTTAATAACATATTGATAATTAATTCATATCAAAAGGGCCTGTCGTGGACCGACGGGGAAACCGACGGTATTGTAAAGGCTTTGCGCGGCTTCGGGGGCCGTCTGGCAATCTCGGTGGAATATATGGACTGGAAGAGCTATCCCACCCGGGAGAATCTTGAACACCTGCGCTCATATCTCAAATATAAGTATTCAAGTAAAAATATCGATCTCTTAATCACCACTGACGACGCGGCGCTGGAATTTGCACTGAATAACCGCCGGGAGCTTTTCTCGGACGCTTCTCTGGTATTTTGCGGCGTAAATAATGAAGGCGTGGAAAAATTGATAAACGGTGCAAAAGGCGTTACGGGAATATCAGAAGAAGTTGATCCGGAGGGGACCGTAAAGGCGGCCCTGAAAATAAATCCGAATCTGAAGGAGGTCTATGTGGTATATGACAATTCCGAAAGCGGGATTTCAACGGGGAAAATGGCCGTAAATGCGGTACATAAAGCCGCTCCGGGGGTTAAAGCCATAGCTTTGAATGAAGGCACCGGAGACGGGATTCTGCAAAAGGTGGGACAGGCTTCAAAGGACAGTATCATACTCATAACTACCTATTACAGCGATTCCCAAGGAAATGTCATGGGCTTTGAGGATTTTTGCGAGAGGATAAGCCGTACTAGCCATGTACCTGTATTTCATATATATGATTTCGGCCTGGGACATGGGGCCCTGGGAGGAAGCCTGGTAAGCGGAAAGGTCCAGGGAGAGTATGCGGGAAAAATCGCATTGAGACTGTTGAATGGAGAGGCAATTTCCCGGATTCCCATATATACATTAAAAACCAATCAATATATTTTTGATTATGAGCAGCTTCAACGGTTCAATATCGATTTGAAAAAAATTCCCCAGGGCAGTGAAATATTCAATAAGCCGTTTTCCTTTCTAGAGACCTATAAAAATCTTGTGATTACTGTTCTGATAATCTTTGTCATACTTGTAGTATTTATCTTTATTTTACTGTTCTACATAAAAAAGATAAGCAGGATGAGGCGGGAGCTGGCAGAAAGTAATTCGGAGCTGACGCAGATTTATGAGGAGCTGGCAGCTTCCGAAGAAGAACTGAGACAGCAGTTTGACGAGCTTACAAACGCCCAGAGGGAGGTGCGTAAGCTGAATGACGAGCTGGAGCTGCGCGTGGCGGAGAGGACAAATGAACTGCAGGCGGCCGTAAGCCAACTGGAAGCCTTTACTTATACAGTATCCCATGACCTGAAATCGCCGCTTCGGGCGGTGGAGGGATACAGCCGCATTATTGCCGAGGACTACGGAACATCTCTGGACAGCGATGTAAACCAGATGCTTCAGAACATAAGAAATGTCTGTAAGGACATGATCGCCATGATCAACAAGCTGCTTGAGTTTGCCATGACCTCAAGGTCGGTCTTGAATCTGGAGAAAATAAATACCCGGGAAATGTTTGTGATGTGCTTTAATGAAGCGAAAGCCGCCTATGTGGGGAGGGATATTTCCCTGAAAATTGAAACGCCTCTTCCTGATGTGACAGCGGACAGGATATTGCTGAGACAGGCTATAGGAAACATACTTTCAAATGCCATGAAATTCACAAAGAATGAGGAATATACGGATATCAGGGTGGGAAGCACCCAGGCCGGAAGTGAATACATATTTTATGTCAGGGATAATGGAATCGGTTTTGACATGAATTATTACGGTAAGCTTTTCGGCATATTTCAAAGGCTTCACAGCGGAAAAGAATTTGAAGGAAGCGGAATCGGGCTTGTAACCATAAAGAAAATAATTGAAAAGCACGGAGGCAGGACCTGGATGGAGGGCGAGGTCGGAGTAGGGGCGACTATGTATTTCTCTCTGCCTTTTAACAGCCGGGGTATGTAAATCATGAGTTTTCCATTTTGAACGGAGAGTGGTTTAATGAGAGCACGGAAGATAAAGGTGCTGGTGGTTGATGACAGTTTGCTTTTCAGAGAAGTAATTGCGAGAGGGATTTCCAGTGATCCGGATATAGAAGTAGTGGCAAAGGCCGTAGACCCTTTTGACGCAAGGGATAAGATTCTTGAATTTGAGCCTGATGTTATGACCTGCGATGTGGAAATGCCAAAGATGAACGGGATCGAATTCATAAGGAGGCTGCTGCCACAGTACCTGCTTCCGGTGATCGTGGTCAGCACCGTCAGTGAAGCCGTGTTTGACGCCATGAACGCCGGTGCGGTGGACTTTGTCACAAAGCCTGACATCCAGTCGCCTCAGAGCATTGAGAAGTTTATTGCGGATATGATAGCCAAGCTGAAGATTGCGGCCAAGGCCAGAATAACACTTAAAAAAACGCAGCGGACGCTTTCTCCGGCGCAGGAAAGCAGTTTTAATGAAAATAGGCTTGTTGCCATCGGGGCTTCTACCGGCGGAACAGAGGCAATATACAATCTGCTTAAAAATTTGCCGTCCAATATGCCCGGAATGCTGATAGTCCAGCATATTCCACCTGTGTTTTCCCGCATGTTTGCCCAGAGGCTGGACAGCCAGACCCGGCTCAGGGTAAAGGAGGCGCGGAGCGGGGACTATGTGGAACAGGGCACCGTACTGGTGGCTCCGGGGGATCAGCATATGAAGATTAAAAAAATCGGAGACAGGTTTAAAGTTGAGTGCTTCCATGGGGATAAGGTCAACGGGCATTGTCCGTCGGTGGACGTGCTTTTTGAATCGGTTGCGAAAGAGGCAGGCAGTATGGCGATCGGGATTATATTGACGGGAATGGGCTATGACGGGGCCAGGGGACTTCTTTCCATGAGGCGGAAGGGAGCCGGGACCATCGGACAGGATGAGCAATCCAGTGTGGTATATGGAATGCCAAAGGTGGCTTATGATATCGGAGCGGTGGAAAAACAGGCCCATCTGGACAATATTCCGCAACTGCTGCTCTCCATGCTGAGGTAGGTGAAAAAACCGTATGATTACTGTAATAGGAATCGGAGAATATGCCATATCCACAAATATACTGGATAGATTGAAGACGTTTGCGCTGGCCTCCTGCGTGGCGGTGACAGCCTACTGCCCCTTGAAGCAGGTTGCCGCCATGATCCATATAGCCCTTCCGGCTCCTGCCAGTGTGGGCGAGTGGAAGAAAAGGCCGGCATATTATGCTGCAACGGGCATTCCCATAATGATTGGCAAATTATGCTCGGAATACGGCTGCAATATGAAGGAGCTCAGGATCCAGATATACGGCGGAGCCGATTCGGCAGCTCCTGACGATGTGTTCAATATCGGGAAAAAGAACATAAAAGCCGTATGTGAAATACTGGAGAGCCTGGGCCTCAGGATCTCAAAAGAGGAAACCGGGGGAAGGGTGTGCCGCACCATAGAGCTGGATGTGGCCACCGGTGAAATAAAAGTATGGACACAGGACATTACTATTTAGCATGAAATGCGGAATCCCTGATGGGACAGCGATGTTTTGCGGTCATATATATTTGGGCCTGATGTGGCCTTAATACTCTTTTACAAGCAGAGCCCTTATGTATCCCCTGTCTGTGGAGGTGGATTCGATATAAAAGCCCCGCCCGTAATAGAACCTGATCAGGTCGCCGTACTTTGAGGCGGTGTGAAGGCTGACCCTCTTCACTCCCTGTGATTTTAAAATCTTATCCGCCAGGCTCATAAGTGACTTGCCTATGCCTATGTTATGGTAGTCCAGCCTCACGCCGAATCTGCTTATATATGCGGTTTTATCCGGCAAAATTTTGATTCTGACAGTTCCCACGGGGATGTCATCAATCAAAGCGATGTACACTTCCTTTTCAAGTATATCCGCTTCTATGTTCTCAAGGCCTTCCGTCAGCGCATCCACTGTTCCCGTGAGGCCTGTATCCTTGATATATTTGTTGAAAGCCTCCTTCATTATGCCCGAAATAGCAGGGGCATCCTCCGGAGAGGCTTTCCTGATTATAAACGAATAATTCATACTACTGTCCCTCACCTGCCCAGCAGAGTAGCCAGCACAGCTTTTTGCGCGTGCAGTCTGTTTTCAGCCTCGTCAAAAATCACCGATTGCGGTCCGTCTATTATTTCCTCTGTGACTTCATAGCCCCTGTAAGCAGGCAGACAGTGAAGGAAAATAGCGTCTTCCTTTGCCTCGGAAAATAATCCGGAATTTATTTGATAGGGCATGAATATTTTGAGCTTTTCCTCTTTTTGATCCTCCTGCCCCATACTTACCCATGTATCGGCATAGACAACATCCGCGTCTGCAATGGCTTCAACCGGATCTTGTGTGATAAGCACCTTTGAACCTGAGGCTTTTGCAGCTTCCCTGGCCTGCTCCACATAAATTTCAGTGCATTCATAGCCCTTTGGAGCGGCGACAGCGATATCCATACCGGTTTTTGAGCAGCCGTGAAGCAGGGAATGGGCTACGTTGTTTCCATCTCCTATATAGGCGAGTTTAAGTCCTTCCAGCTTTCCCTTGTGCTCGTGGACCGTCAGAAGATCGGCCAGTATCTGGCAGGGATGCATCTCGTCGGTGAGACCGTTGATAACCGGTATGGTCCCATATTTCGCCAGATCCTCCACGTCGCTTTGCTTAAAGGTCCTGATCATTATCCCGTCAATGTACCTGGACAGTACGTTGGCCGTATCGTATATGGTTTCGCCCCTGCCCAGCTGGATATCGTTGGAGCTGAGAAACAGGGGACAGCCCCCGAGCTGGTACATTCCCACCTCAAATGAAACCCTGGTCCTGGTGGAGGATTTTGAAAAAATCATCCCGAGGGTCTTTCCTTTCAATATGTGATGGGCAACGCCTTCCTTTGTCTGTCTCTTGAGCTTCTGGGCGAGCTTCAGCAAATCCAGTATTTCTTCCGTACTCAAATCATTTAAACTTAACAAATGTTCCATAGTTACCTCCTGTTTTTAGAACAAAGAAGCCGGAGACCCGGCAAGTACTACCGGTTTTAAGGTTTTTTCTCCTGAACTCCTGTACTTCTGCTTTTAAGGTTTTATTCTGAATCCTGACTTCTGAATTCTGACTCCTATCCATGATATACCGAATATTCATCCAGGGAATACACATCCGCCCTGTTATCGGCTATAAGGCGTTCCAGTATGCTCAATACGGCATTTGTGGTGTCCAGGGAAGTTATGCAGGGTATATTGTATTCCATTGCGGTCCTTCTCAGGACAAAGCCCTTTCTCTCAGGTATTTTGCCTCTGGTTGGCGTATTTATTACAAGTGTTATAGTGTCGTTTTTAATAAAGTCCAGTACGTTTTCATCATTGACGTATTCGACTGGAAATCCTGCAGTGGTTAACACCTTGTAGGTCCCCGCCGTTGCAGAAAGCTTGAAGCCAAGTGACAGCAGTTTATCTGCAATAGCAAGGCTTTCTTCCTTATCCCGGTCTGCCACCGACAAAAGTACGTTTCCTCCCGAGGGGATCTTTATTCCTGAGGCTGCCATGGCCTTGTAGAGGGCATTGAAATAATCTCTGTCCACACCCATGACCTCGCCGGTGGACTTCATTTCAGGTCCCAGGAAGGTATCCACGGTGGTGAGCTTTGCAAAGGAGAAAACAGGGGCCTTTACCGCATAGAAGCCGGATTCCTTTGCAAGACCGTTTCTATAGCCCAGTTCTGCCAGTGTCTTGCCCATTATCAGCTTTGTGGCCACGCTGACCATGGGTATGCCTGTTATTTTGCTCATTACGGGCACCGTCCTGCTGGCCCTTGGATTTACCTCTATGACATAGACCTTTTCATCCGTGTCCATGACAAACTGTATGTTAAACAGTCCCACCACCTTCAGCGCTTTTGAAAGCCGGATGGTGTAATCCTCGATGGTGGACTTTACCTTTTGGGAAAGATTCCTCGGCGGATAGACCGCGATGCTGTCTCCCGAGTGCACGCCCGCGCGCTCGATATGTTCCATTATGCCCGGTATCAGCACCTCGTTTCCATCGCATATTCCGTCCACTTCCATCTCTCTTCCGGTAATATACTTGTCGATAAGTATGGGGTGGGCGGTGGAAATTTCGGAAGCCATTTCTATATATTCTTCAAGTGTTTTGTCGTTATACACTATTTCCATGGCACGGCCGCCAAGTACGTAGGACGGCCTTACCAGAACAGGATAGCCTATCTCGGCGGCGATCCGCTTTGCCTCTGTGAAAGAAAATGCCGTATGCCCCACCGGAATGGGAATATCCAGCGTCTCCAGCAGCTTCAGGAATTTGTCCCTGTCCTCGGCTTCATCTATGCTTTGGACCGAGGTGCCCAGGATATTGACGCCTTCCGCATGAAGGGTCTCAGCCAGATTGATGGCGGTCTGGCCGCCAAATTGTACTATGACGCCCAGGGGTTTTTCCTTTGCGATTATGTCCAGCACGCATTCCTTTGTAAGCGGTTCGAAATACAGCTTATCGGAGGTGTCGAAGTCGGTTGAGACCGTTTCCGGGTTATTGTTTATAATTATTGACTCAATGCCAAGCTCTTTCAGAGTCTCAACGGAATGCACGCTGCAGTAGTCAAACTCGATACCCTGGCCGATTCTGATGGGCCCTGAGCCGATAACCAGAACCTTGTCGCCTTCAGTGGCCTCCACATCGTCCCGGTCCTCATAGGTGGAATAGTAGTAGGGGGTCACGGCCTCAAATTCGCCTGCACAGGTATCCACCATCTTGTAGACCGGATTTATGGGATACTTCTGTCTGAGCTCCAGTATTTTTTCAAGGGACACATTTGCCAGATTGGCAATATACGAGTCCCCAAAGCCGATTTTTTTGGCCCTTGCGTATAGGTCGTAGTCCAGCCAGGCGATGCCGGCATTGGTTATCTCATCGGCCAGCCTGACTATTTTTTTGAGCTTTCGGATAAAGAAGTCGTCTATTCTGGTGATCCTGACTATTTCACCGGCTGAAACACCCTTCTGGAGTGCCTTGCAAATGGCAAATATGCGCTGGTCGCTGGGATGCTTGACGTATTCCACCAGTTCCTCACGGCTCATGTTTTCAAAAAGGCTGAGTCCCAGCTGGTAGTTGAATTTTATATCAAGAGAGTCGATGGCTTTGAGCAGGGATTCCTCGAAGGTGCGCCCGATGGCCATGACCTCGCCGGTGGCCTTCATCTGTGTGCCCAGGCTCCTGTCGGCGTTTGCAAACTTGTCAAAGGGCCAGCGGGGAACTTTTGTGACCACGTAATCCAACGACGGCTCAAAGCAGGCGCTGGTGGTTTTAGTCACTGAGTTTTTGATTTCGTCCAGAGTCATTCCTATGGCTATTTTTGCAGTAACACGGGCAATAGGATAGCCGGTGGCCTTTGAGGCCAGAGCGCTGGAACGGCTGACACGTGGATTTACCTCTATTACCACATATTCATAGCTGTCGGGGTCCAGTGCGAACTGTATATTGCAGCCGCCTTTGATGTCAAGGGCGCGTATTATCTTAATGGAAGCAGTCCTCAGCATCTGGTATTCCACGTCGGAGAGAGTCTGGCTGGGCGCTACCACAATGCTGTCGCCTGTGTGGACACCGACGGGGTCGAAATTTTCCATGTTGCAGATGATAATACAGTTGTCGTTGCTGTCGCGCATTACTTCGTATTCGATTTCCTTCCAGCCTGCGACGCTCTGTTCCAGGAGGACCTGATTTATCATGCTGAGCTTCAGGCCCTTTCCGCATATATATTTGAATTCCTCCAGGTTGTTGGCTATACCGCCTCCGGAGCCCCCAAGCGTGTAGGCCGGCCTGATAATGACAGGGAAGCCTATTTCCTCGGCAAAGGCCACTGCAGCGGGCATGGTGGTCACTATCTTGCTGTTGGCCACCTTTTCATTTATTTCCTGCATGGTCTCCTTAAAAAGCTCTCTGTCCTCAGCTTTTTTTATGGAGGACAGGGAAGTGCCCAAAAGCTCTATTTCCATTTCATCCAGAATACCGTCCTCAGCCAGTTGGACCGCCATATTGAGCCCTGTCTGCCCGCCCAATGAAGCGAGTATTCCGTCCGGTTTTTCCTTGTATATGATCTTCTTCACAAACTCAAGTGTGATAGGTTCAATATACACCTTGTCGGCGGACTGGGTGTCGGTCATAATGGTGGCGGGATTGCTGTTGATCAGGACAACTTCAATGCCTTCCTCCCTCAAGGACTTGCAGGCCTGGGTCCCGGAGTAGTCAAATTCCGCTGCCTGGCCTATTATTATGGGTCCAGAGCCGATTACCAATACTTTTTTTATATTTAAATTCTTAGCCATTCTTTCCTCCAGAATAATACTTTGAAAGTAGTCTACATGCAGTGAAAAAGACACTTAAGTGATTTCTTCATAGGTGCTTTGCATTTATGCAAGGCGCTTTTTACATCATCTTTACAAAATCGTCAAATATATAGGCTGAATCTTGGGGACCCGGCGCCGCTTCAGGATGGTACTGCACGCTGATCAGCGGCAGTCTTTTGTGTCTGAAGCCTTCAATGGTATCGTCGTTGACATTGATGTGGGTTATTACAATATCATCATTGGAACTGTTGTCAATGGCATAGTTATGGTTCTGGGAAGTGATATAGCATCTGCCGGTTATATGGTCTTTGACCGGATGGTTTCCGCCGTGATGGCCAAACTTCAGTTTGGTGACGCTGCAATCCAGCGCAAGGCCCAGAAGCTGGTGCCCAAGGCAAATACCCAGAATGGGTTTCACACCCAGAAGCTTTTGAACGGTCTTTCTTGCGGAGGCCAGATCCCGCGGATCTCCGGGGCCGTTTGAAAGCAGAATCCCGTCGGGATCGCAGGCCATTATTTCTTCATATGAACTGAAAGCCGGCAAAATGTGAATATCGCAGCCTCTTTTTTCAAGGGAGCGGACAATATTGCTTTTTACGCCGAAGTCCAGAAGAGCGACTCTTTTTCCGGTGCCGGGTATATGAATTGGCGTTTTGGAGGTGACCTCCATTACCAGATTTCTTGGAATGGATTTATATGCCTCCAGATTTTTACCCAGTATATCCAGATTTCCGCATTCTGTGGAGATGATCCCGAACATGCTTCCGCATTTTCTGATATGCTGGGTCAGAGCCCTTGTGTCAATACCCTTGATCCCCACGATATTGTGCTTTGCAAAATACTGGTCGGGATCGATGGTATATCTCCAGTTGCTGGGAGTGGTGCAGAGTTCCTTAACTATAAAGCCCTGAACATGCGGCTTATAGGATTCGTTATCAAAAGCGTTGAAGCCGTAGTTGCCTATCAACGGATATGTCATGGTGACAATCTGGCCGTTGTAGGACGGGTCTGTGGTTATTTCCTGGTATCCTGTCATGCAGGTATTAAAAACAATTTCTCCGGCAGTTTCTCCGCTTTTTCCGAAGCCCTCGCCTGAGAAATATGTACCGTCTTCCAATAACAAAACTGCTTTCATATGTTGTGCTCCATTCCGCCGACGTAGTCGGCGACATAAATAGTTATAAAAACCGCTTGCGTTTTTTATACGCGGAGAATAGCAATGTACGCACCGAATGTCTTCTTTGCGTTTTTCACTCTATTCCTCCCGGAGTGTTTCGTCAATTGCCGATTTCAGTGTTGCGATAAATGCATCCGCATCTTCTTTAGTAATGATCAGAGGAGGAAGTACTCTGAGTATTTTATCTCCCACGTTGGAAATCAAATATTTCTTCTCAAACATACGGTTTTTTACCCGGAGAGCCACAGCTTCCTTCAGTTCTATTGCAATCATAAGTCCTGCCGCCCTGATTTCTGCTATTACGGGCAGGGAGGAGGAGGCCAGCGCTTCCAGCTCTGATTTTATGTAATCTCCAAGCTTTTGAGCATTTTCCGGAAGCTTTTCTTCCTTCATGATTTTCATTACTGCGAGTCCTGCGGTACAGGCCAGAGGATTTCCTCCGAAGGTGGAGCCGTGCTCACCGGGAGTAAAGGCTTTTGCCACATGCTCTTTTGCACAGACAGCCCCTATGGGGATACCGCCTCCAAGCGCCTTAGCCAGCGTAAAGATATCGGGTTCCATATTGTATTTCTCATATCCGAACAGTTTGCCGGTTCTTCCCACGCCGGTCTGAACCTCGTCAAATATGAGAAGCAGATTCTTTTCAGTGCAGAGCTTTTTCACATTTTTCAGATATTCCCCATCACAGGGATAAACTCCGCTTTCACCCTGAACAGGCTCAAGCATTATGGCGCAGGTGTTTCCGGTTACGGCGGCTTCCAGTGCGGCAAAGTCATTGAGCGGGACTTTCTTGAAGCCCTGGGTCAATGGCTCAAAGGGCTTTGCGTATTTTTCCTGGCCGGTTGCGCTGAGTGTGGTGATCGTCCTGCCGTGAAAGGATTTCTGAAGCGTGATTATTTCATATTTTTCAGGCTGCCCCAGCTTTCTGAAATAGATCCTGGCCAGTTTGATGGCCCCTTCATTTGCTTCGGCTCCGCTGTTGGCGAAGAATATTTTATCGGCGCAGGAATTGTCTACAAGCTCTTTTGCAAGGAGCGCCTGCGATTCAATATAATAGAGGTTTGAGCAGTGCACAAGCTTTGAAACCTGCTCCGTGACCATTTTTACAAAGGTTGGATGTGAATGTCCGATGGAGTTTACCGCGATACCTGAGAAAAAATCCGTATACTTTTCTCCTTCGGTGCTCCAGAGATTTATTCCGCGGCCTTCTGTGAAAGCCACAGGCGTTCTGCTGCCGAATGTATTCATAAAATATTTGCTGTCGTAATCCTGTATTTCATTCAGAAACATATTGATATCCCCCTTACTTTCTCCGGCGCCGTACTCTTTGGGCCCGGAAAATAACAAACAATATATAATTTATAATTATACATTGTTTTGCATAAAAATGCAATAATGGTCTTAAATTTTTTCAGACGGGGGCATGTGGGAATATGTAATATGTATTGTGCTGTTGAAGGAAATGTGTGAAATTATTTTCTGGAAAACAGATATTTTTCCTTTAAAAAATTGTAGGAATTATCCACGGAATGCAGATAGGTGTGAAGTCTGTTGCTGTTTTCATCATCCATGAAGGTAAACATTATACCGTATTTATACAGGGAGTCTTGGGCGATGCTTCGGAGTATCTTTCCCTTTACGAAAAAGGAGGCCTTTTTGTTGAGCAGGACAATTAACTCGCAGCTTAAATCATTTTCCAGCTTTTTATCCAGAAGAAAAGCGACTCCGCTGAGGGACAGATTTGAAATGGTGCAATATGAGCTGTCGTCGCCATAGCATAAGGTGGCCGGCAAATATGTGTCCCTGCGGGGAAAAGACCTGTGGTTCAGTTTGGCATTGATATCCCGGATCCTCACGGTGACAAATGGGACGCTGGAGAGCTCCATTGCTACAATTGTACCCGTGATGACATATTCATAAAAATCATTTTTGTATTTGATGGTGATATGTGCATCGATAAAAATGCAATTTTTTATCAAATCATTTGTAAGAGGGATGTCAATGTGATCTTCATAACATCTGGAAATTATATTTAATGACCAGACCGGCTGATCACCGATCCGTATACTTATCAAAGCCCCTGGTATTACTAATTTGGTAATGCATTTATTATTCAAAAGATGACGCCTCCATAAAACACTTCTTAATATGGCATTATATATTAAGAAGTGTCAGGAAACAACTTAATTACGATAAAAAAATACTAAAAATAAGAAAAAATACCTATTGGTGGTGAGACAACCGTATTATTCCCTTATTATTAAAATCAATAAAGTGCCTCATTTTCATGGTAAAGCTTCTTGTCCTTCATTATCATGGTGCCGATACCCTTGTAGGTAAATATCTCAAGCAATATGCAATGGGGGATCCTGCCGTCGATGATATGGGTCCTTCCCACGCCTTTTTCCAGGGCGTCCACGCAGCCCAAAACCTTTGGTATCATTCCTCCTGCGATTACCTTCTTTTCTATCAGCTCGTGCACTTCATCGATTGTCAGGGCAGGAATGATTGATTCACTGCTCTTTTCGGGTTTGACCCCTTCCACGTCTGTGAGCAGCATCAATTTTTCAGCTTTTAAGGCAGCCGCTATTTCTCCCGCGACCGTATCCGCGTTTATGTTATAGCTTTCTCCATTGGAACCTACGCCTATTGGAGCCACTACAGGGATATATTCGTCCTTTGAAATGAGGTCCAGCACTTTGGAATTTATTTTGGTAATGGTGCCCACATAGCCTATATCCTTTAGTTCACCTTCGATTTCGGTTTTATACTGCTGGCATTCGATGAGCTTTCCGTCTATGCCGCAGAGGCCTATTGCCTTAGCTCCCTTGCCGTTGAGCAGAGATACTATTTCCTTGTTGGTTTTGCCCACAAGAACCATCTGGGCCACTTCCATGGTCTGGGAATCAGTAACCCGCAGGCCGTTGACAAATTCGCTTTTCACATCGAATTTCTGAAGGGCCCTGTTGATGTCGGGGCCTCCTCCGTGAACCAGAACCGGATTCATCCCTATGTATTTGAGAAGAGTGATATCTTCCATTACCGAATTTTTCAGTTCGTCGTTGATCATGGCGTTTCCGCCGTATTTTATAACGACAGTTTTACCATATAGTTTCTGTATGTAAGGCAGCGCTTCTATCAATATTTCAGCCTTTTTGATTAAGTTATCGTAATTCATTTTTGCGACCTCCGTTTTAGTAGTAAGTGACCTTGTCTTATATCTTCCGGCTTCCGGTATCTGTTTTTAAGGTTTTATACTGAATGCCGGCTGCTGAATCCGGACTTCCATTAAAGTCCTCTGTCCTCATCCAGCCCCAGCATAATATTCATATTTTGGATCGCGGCTCCGGAAGAGCCCTTGCCCAGATTATCCAGAACGGCCACCGGCATTATCTGGTCAGGGTTGCCCGTCACATATATTTCAAGAAAATTGGTATTGTTTACCCTCGTGGCTCCCAGATAGCTGTTGAGATAAGCTTTTTCCGCTCCAAGGGGCATCACTTTTATAAATTTTTCCCCGCTGTAATAACCGGAAAGAAATGAGTGCACAGATTCCGGCGTCGCATGTCCGGGGAGCAGCCTGGGATGCAGCGGGACACATACCGACATCCCCTTGTAATATGAACTTACCATAGGGGAAAAGATGGGGGCGAAACTCAGGCCGCTGATGACGGTCATCTCGGGTATATGCTTGTGAGAGAGGCCCAGGGCGTAAAGCTGCGGGCTGTCAAAAGGGCTGCCGTCGGGTGACTCATACTGATCAATGAGTTTTTTTCCGCCGCCGCTGTACCCTGAAACGGCATGGGTGGTGGCAGGGTAATCCTTTGGTACAAGGCCTTCGGCTATTAAAGGATACATAATAGAGATAAAGCCTGTTGCATAACAGCCGGGAACAGCCACGCGGGCCGAATTCCGGATATTATCCCTGTGGCCCCGGCTGAGCTCTGGCAAGCCGTATGCCCAGCCGCTGTCGGTTCTGTGGGCTGTGCTGGCGTCGATCACTTTGGTGGAATTATTGTCTATAAGCGCCACGGCTTCTTTCGCCGCCGCATCGGGCAGGCATAGAAACACTATATCCGCACTGTTAAGGCATTCTTTTCTCTCCAGGGGATCCTTTCTCTTGTCAGGGGCTATTTTTATAATATCCAGGTCGCCTCTTGCAGCCAATCTTTCATTTATCTGAAGGCCCGTGGTACCTTCGCTTCCGTCCACAAAAATTTTGTATTTCAAATCCCATTCCCCCTTGCGGTACAACTAACTATTAAATATGTACGTAATTATTAATAATGTATAAATAGTTATTTATTTTTTTATAAGGTTATTTTTATATTCATGATTACTGCCAACGGTTAGACCGTATAACAGAATAAAACATTATTTAATAATTATACAGTATAATGCATAAAAATTCAATGTTTATACATACAAATTTTGATTTGCATCCTTTTGCAAGACGCCTGACAAGGGCAAAATGCGCGAAAAATACCTGATTCGCCTGCTCGTACCCCATAATAGCCCATTATACAAAAGTACTAAAAGGAAAAAATTAATTTTGTTAAAAAACAATATGGTTTGTACTATTGTTGCAGTGTATCATATAAATATAGAACTACACAGCACGATATGCATCTAAAACAATAAGCGAGTTTTTGGGGAGGTAAGGAAAAGATGGCTAGTTTAAAGCTAAAAAATATTTACAAAAGATATGCAGGTGGTGTTACTGCTGTTAACGACTTCAATCTTGATATTGAACACAATGAGTTCCTTGTTCTGGTTGGACCTTCAGGTTGCGGTAAAACTACCACACTTAGAATGATAGCCGGTTTGGAAGAAATATCGGAAGGCGAATTGTACATTGGAGATAAATTGGTAAATGATGTTGCTCCTAAGGACAGAGATATAGCGATGGTTTTCCAGAACTATGCATTGTATCCTCACATGACTGTTTTTGATAACATGGCTTTCGGTTTGAAACTCAGAAAGACTCCGAAGGATGAGATCAAGAAGCGTGTTCAGGAAGCGGCAAAGATACTTGATATTGAGCATTTGCTCGACAGAAAGCCAAAGGCTCTGTCAGGCGGTCAGAGACAGAGAGTTGCGCTGGGCCGTGCCATTGTGCGTGAACCTAAGGTATTCTTGATGGACGAACCTCTCTCAAACCTGGATGCTAAACTCAGAGTACAGATGAGAACTGAGATCGGCAGACTTCACAACAGACTGAACACCACATTCATATATGTAACACATGACCAGACAGAAGCTATGACCATGGGTACAAGAATCGTTGTTATGAAAGACGGTTATATCCAGCAGGTTGACAGCCCGACGGCTCTTTATGACAAGCCATGTAACATGTTTGTTGCCACATTTATCGGCAGCCCGCAAATGAATATATTCTCAGCTGTTCTTACACAGCGCGGAAGCGACCTTCACCTTGTATTCGGCAAGAACGACGTCAAGATTCCCGAAGGAAAAGCCAAGAAATTGGAAGGAACCGATTATGTGGGCAAGGAAGTTCTTGTTGGTATCAGACCTGAAAATATGCATGATGAAGCTATGTATCTGGAATCAATGCCTGACAGTATCGTTGAAGCTAACGTTGACCTGGTTGAAATGCTCGGTGCCGAGACCTTCCTTTACATGATAATAGAAGGCGCTACTTCAACGGTTACCGCAAGAGTTAACGCAAGATCAAAGACACAGACCGGTGATATTATCAAGGTTGCATTTGATGCAAACAAGATTCACCTGTTTGACAAGGAAACTGAGCGTACAATTATTAACTAATATATACGTAATAAAAAAAGGAAAGCGTAAGCTTTCCTTTTTTTATTACGTTATAATATTTGGAGTAAAGTTGAAAGAAATTTTAAAAAAATTATAAAGGGACCGGGCCCATGCCAAACTTTTCATATTGTTTTGTGCGAGATGCGGTGCATTGGCATAATTATGGCAATAATACCAGAGTAAACATACATGTACGGATATTATGGGAAACGGAAACAGGAGTACGGATTGCAGGGGCCATAAAATGAAGCGTACTCAATTCAAAATAAATTTACAATAAGTATTGTAGTAAAAAAATGTATTATAGTGTATAATTCTAATATATTGTGAGACTTTCACATATCTTATTGGCAGGAGGTTTGGAATGTCGGTAAAACTATTTCAGACGCTATCTGATAAATATAGCGAAATAATAAATAAAGAGGTTGGAGTTACTGACGATAACGGAGTTATTATAGCTCATTCCAATTTTCAGATGATTGGGCAGCAGGACCAGAATGCGACGGTTTTTCTGCAGGGTAAAAATTTACAGGATACCATTAACGGCAGGATATATAATAAAGTTATAATAAAAAGCAAAGTTGAATATATTACCTTTATTCAGTCTACCGAACCGCAGGATGTTAAATTCCTGGAATTATTCACTTTAAACATGTTGAATCTTAAAAGCTACTATGATGAAAAATACGATAAAAATACTTTTATCAAAAATATTATAGTAGAAAATATTTTGCCTGGAGATATTCTTGTCAAATCAAAGGAGCTCCATATTGATTACAACTCGCTGCGGGTGGTGTTCATAGTCAATGCTACCAGCGACAAGGAAATACATGTGCATGAAGTCATCGAGAGCTTGTTTCCGAACAAAAGCAAGGATTTTGTTATCGTCATAGACAATGATAATGTGGTCCTGGTCAAGGAAGTAAAGAACAAGGACGATTACAAGGAAGTTTACAAAATAGCCAGGATTATAGTGGATACCCTGAGCGCCGAGCTGATGGTAAAGGCGTGCATAGGAATAGGCACTATCATTACGAATCTAAAGGATATAACAAAATCATACAAGGAAGCCCAGATGTCCATGATAATCGGAAATATATTCGGCGGCGAAAAGAATATATATGATTATAACAATCTGGGAATAGGCCGTCTTGTCTATCATATTCCCACAACCTTATGCCAATTGTTCCTGGATGAGGTTTTCAAGGACAACTCAGCGGATTCGCTGGACAATGAAACCATGCTCACCATCCAGAAATTTTTCGAGAATAATCTGAATGTCAGCGAAACCGCCAGGCAGCTGTACATTCACAGAAATACGCTGGTCTACAGGCTCGAAAAAATAAAGAGGCTTACGGGACTTGAATTGACAAGCTTTGACGATGCGGTCATTTTCAAGGTGGCCATCCTGGTCAAGAAGTACCTGGCCAATATTGAGGAATAGGTCCGCGGCCAAGGTTTTAAATAATTGAATGAGAGGTTAAGTCAAAGTGGTAGAATTTATTGATGTCAGTAAAAAATACCCCAATGGTACGATGGCCTTGAAGGGTATAAATTTAAAAATAAACAAAGGTGATTTTGCTTTTATTATAGGGACAAGCGGTTCAGGAAAATCGACCATGCTGAAGCTTCTGATGAAGGAAGAAAATGCCACCGAAGGCGAAGTTATGGTCAACGGCTATCAGCTGTCCACGCTGGTGCCAAAACAGGTTCCGTATCTGCGCCGCGGGATGGGGATGGTTTTTCAGGATTTCAGACTTCTTCCAAATAAAACCGTCTATGAAAATGTCGCATTTGCAATGGAAATAACAGAATGCCTTCCCAGGGAAATCCGCAGACAGGTGCCCATGTCGCTTGCGCTGGTGGGTTTAAGCCGGAAGGCCAACGCATATCCCCATCAATTGTCGGGCGGGGAGCAGCAGCGCGTCGCCATAGCCAGGTCACTGGTAAATAATCCGGCTTTGCTTATCGCAGATGAGCCTACGGGCAATCTTGACCCTGAAAATTCCTGGGAAATCGTAAAATTGCTCACTGAAGTTAACCAGAGGGGAACTACAGTCATTGTTGCCACACATGAAAAAAGTATAGTTGACGCCCTGAAAAAGAGAGTTATCGCAATAGATAAAGGAAAGATAATAAGGGATCAGCAGAAAGGGTTATACGGGGATGAAGATTCGGAGTATAAAATATATACTTAAGGAAAGCTTTAAAAATGCATACAGAAACAGGCTGATGTCATTGGCTTCGATCAGTATCATCAGTGCGGCGCTGATTTTATTCGGACTGTTTTATTTAATACTTATAAATCTGAACCATAACCTGGAGGTGCTGTCGGAACAGCCGCAAATGCAGGTGTATTGCCTTCCCGAACTCACCGATGAACAGGTTGACGCCGTTAAAACTGAAATATCAAGTAATAAATACATAGATACATATACGGAAGTGACGAAAAAGGAAGCCTTTGAGCAGTTGAAAAAATATCTGGAAAGCGATGAAAAGGATAAGGGCGGAGCCAATATTTTAGAGGGCTACGACGAGAGCTTTATGAATGTCTCCTTTATAATAAAGGTAAAGGACCCTGAAAACAGCAGTATCGTGGCAAAGGAATTCCAGTCGCTTGCGGGGGTTGAATCGGTAAAATATTCACAGCAGACCATAGACATGATATCCAGAATATCAAACTGGGTCAAAATCGTCAGCCTGGTACTGATAGGCCTGCTTCTGATAATATCCCTGTTTATTATATCCAATACCATCAAGCTGACAGTTTTCGCAAGGCGTAAGGAAATAAACATCATGAAGTACATAGGCGCGACGGATTGGTTTATAAGATGGCCATTTATTTTTGAGGGGATATTGATGGGCTTGCTGGGGGCTTTAATCGCATTTTTGCTTGTTGCGTATATTTACAGCTTCGTGCAGCCAAAGCTCAGCACCCAGTTTGGAAGCGGATTTTCACTGGTGCAGTTCGGAAGCGTGTGGGCGACTCTGGTGCTGATATATGCCGGAGTCAGCGCGGTTATCGGGGCGACCGGAAGCGTGATGTCAATCAGAAAGCATCTGCATGTTTAGTTGGATAAACTTTACAAAGTGATTTTTTTTGTTATATAATTATTTCGTCAGGAAGTTATTCATAAGATAAAATCAGGGGGGTTATTGTTTAATGATTCCTGAGATAAAATGGGGGGTTAAAATGAAGAGAGGTTTAACAATAGCGCTGGCGGCTATTTACATAATTTCATGCATTATAATGCCTGCCAATGCCGCTACTACTCTGGATAGTGCAAAAAAACAACAGAAGAGTGTAAACAATCAGATCGATCAGATTGCGGGAGAGAAAAAATCTGTTAACGACCAGATCAAGCAGAGTACGGAAGATAAAGCGTATCTGGACTCTCTGGCCCAAAAGGAGCAAAAGAACCTGGACGCCAAGTCCAAAGAGGTTTCAACGGTTGAGGCTGATATAGACAGGATATCTAAAGAAATAGATGCCATAGATAAGGATTACGAGGACAAAAATGAGCTGTTTAAAACAAGAATGAGAGTGCTGTATCAGAATATGAACCAGTCTCCTTTAGAGGTTTTCGTGGAATCCAAGAGCATAAACGAATTCTTTTCAAGAATGGAATTGATGTCCCTGGTCAAAAAGAATGACGAAAAGCTCATCAGGGAAATTTCCATGAGCAAGGAAAACTCCGAGCTTCAGAAACGGACAAAAATGATTGAGCTGGATAAAAAGGAAGACCAGCTCAAGAGCCTCAATGTCAAGGTCAAAGATATAAAGACTTCAAGGGCAAAGGCCGAATCGGATATTGCGGCGTCACAGTCCAGGCTTAAGGAGCTTGAGAAAAAAGAAGACGAAATGATTGCATTGTCGGATGAGCTGGCAAAAAAGATTACCCAGTTGACCAGCGCCAATACCAAGTATGCCGGAGGTATAATGAAATGGCCCACTCCGGGATACACGAGAATATCTTCTCCTTATGGAATGAGGATGCACCCCATATATAAGGTAAAGAAGATGCATACAGGTATTGATATAGATGCCCCTTCGGGAGCTTCAATAGTTGCGGCAAACAGCGGTAAAGTCATTCTGGCAGGCTGGAACGGCGGATATGGAAATTGTATCATTATTGACCATGGAGGCGGTCTGGCGACATTGTACGGCCATCAGAGCAAGCTTCTCGTCAGCGTCGGGGATTACGTGGAGAAAGGTCAGACCATCGGAAAAGTCGGAAGTACGGGATTATCCACAGGACCTCATCTGCATTTTGAAGTGAGAGTCGACGGCAAGACGGTGGATCCGCAGAAATATGTTTAAGGACCGTATATTGGAGTACATACATAAATATTAATAGTTTAAATTAAGCCCGCATGTAAAATGCGGGTTTAATATTATGTTTTTAAGCATATCAATATATATAAATAATTTCTTGTTGTGTTACCGGCCGGGCATGGACCTTTTGCCGGTAATATGGCCTCCTGCGGGGGCGAAGTCGAATATAGTTGGAGAGGTGTATATTTTGAAAATCGATTTGAATGGCAATAAGAAGGAATCAAAGCAACTAATCACAATAATCGCAACAACTGCCGTCATATGTTTTGCAATATCGGCGGCTGTCTTTATGGGTATTAATTATTTCTGGGGAGGGTACACATTAAAATTTGATAAAAGCAATGTTGACAGGCAAACAGTGGAAAAATTCAACGAGACCAGAAGTATCCTGCAGAAATCATTTTATGAGGATATTGATACCAATAAGCTCGTTGAAGGCGCCATTTCAGGGATGGCCTCATCGTTGAAGGATCCCTACACCGTCTACTATGATAAAGAGCAGATGAAGATGTTCACAGACATGCAAAGAAACACAGAGGATGAATACGTGGGCGTGGGACTTCCGATTATGCTTGACAAGAATGGTATTATCACCGTATTGGAGCCATTTGACGGTTCACCGGCAAAAGAGGCGGGAATAAAGCAGGGGGATAAAATTCTCAAAATAGACGGCAAGGATATTACGGGAATCAAGGACGATACGCTTGTAGCCAATATGATCAAAGGCCAGGAAAATACCGAAACGGTTCTGACTATACTAAGGCAGTCTGAAAACGCCACCTTTGACGTACGTGTGGCCAGAAGGAAGATAAAGGCCATATTGAATATAAGAAGCGAAATGCTGGAACACAACATCGCATATATAAGATTAAAGATGTTTGATGAGAATATCAGCAAAAATTTTATCAGCCAATTGAACAAACTTGTGGATGAAGGGGCGAAGTCTCTGATAATTGATGTGAGAGACAATCCGGGCGGATTGTATGACGAAGTCGTTGCACTTGCGGACAGAATACTTCCGGAAGGGGTCATTGTTTATACGGAAAACAGGCAGGGCAAAAAAGTGGAGAAAAAGTCTGACAGCACCCAGCTGGATATGCCCATTGTCGTACTTACCAACGGAAACAGCGCCAGTGCTTCGGAAATACTGGCCGGAGCACTCAAAGACTTTAAAAAAGGCACACTTATCGGAACAAAGACATTCGGAAAGGGACTTGTACAGACCACCTACGGTTTTAACGACGGAACGGGGCTAAAAGTCACAATAGCGAGATATTTTACCCCTTCAGGTGTATGTATACACGGACAGGGAATACAGCCCGATATAGAGGTAAAATTGCCAGACAAGTACAAGGATACATCCAGCTCTGCAATTCCAAGAGAAGACGATTTACAGCTTCAGAAGGCCATTGAAGTGTTGAGCAATAAGTAGATGTAGAATTCAGGAGCCAGGATTCAGAAATCAGAATAAAAGAGGAAAAGCAGGAGTGCAGGAGTACAGGAGTACAGGAGTACAGAATAAAATCTTAAAGGCGGAATTCAGAAGCCAGAAATCGGGATTCAGAATGAAAACCTTAAAGGCGGGAGGCGGAAGTGCAGAAGTCAGGGGTATGGAATAAACCTCGAGGCTCCTGAAGTATAAATCTTTTTAACCCAGGCGGTGAGACCTTCAAATATAATGGTTTGAAAGCAGCATTTGCCTGGAGGCGAGGGTTTCATCCGTAATTGATCTTATGAAAGGCCAAAAGCCCGTGAGTGGGAAATTTGTGAAATAGAAAAAAGATAATGTATAATTTCTGGTAAAAATCCACATAATACCATTTGGAGGTGTTTACAGGTGGATGAAAATGAGAAATTAAAATATGAAGTCGCCCGGGAGCTGGGTTTGATCGAGAAAGTCCTGAAAAACGGATGGAAGAGCCTGAGCCCCAAGGAAACCGGCAGAATCGGCGGTCTGGTCAATAAAAGGAAGAAGTCTCAGGTCCAGGAAGGCAGAGCTTGAAAGAAATTGAAAATTATCTTCATTTCCGGAATAGGCAGTTCATAGAATCAATTACTATTGGCTGACATATTCCTGAGATGAAGATAATTTTGATTTGCCGGCTTTTATTGATAATGGTAGAATTAAAGCAAAAAAGTTGGGATGTGTAAGCCATTTACAATAACTTTGCATATGTATACGATAAATTGACCCTGGATATAAACTATTCAAAATGGGCCGACTATATTGAAAAAATAATACGGAAAAACAATGTAAGCGCTTCAATGATATTGGAGCTGGGGTGCGGAACCGGCAGTTTCGGAATTGAAATGTCAAAGCGAGGCTATGAAATGATATGCCTGGACCTGTCTGCCGATATGCTGGACTGTGCCGCTGAAAAGGCGGAGAAGGAAGGCGCGGATATACTGTTTTTGAATCAGGATATGTGCAGCTTTGAATTATACGGCACGGTAGATGTGATAGTGTGTTTGCTGGACAGCTTCAATTACCTGACGAGTCCGTCCCAGGTCAGGAAAATGCTGAAGCTTGTGCAGAATTATCTGAACCCCGGCGGTCTGTTTATTTTTGATGTAAATACCAGGTACAAGTTTGAAAATACCCTGTCCGACAATTTCTTTTATGAAGTGGGGGAAGATGTTACATACCTGTGGGAAAACTGTTATAACCCAAAAACGGGAAAGGCAAGATTTGACCTTACTTTTTTTGTGAAACAGGGGGAATTATACCGGAGATTTGACGAAACCCATTTTGAGAGGGCCTATTCAAACGAAGAAATAAAAGAATTCCTTGGCGATACTGCGCTGGAACTATTGGATGTGTACGGGGATCAAAAGCTGAAAAAACCTTCGGCTGAGAGTCAGAGAAACTTTTTTGTATGCCGGAAATAAAAAAGCGGGCGAATATTATTTGATTTTCCCTTATGGGATTAATAAGGCTTGAAGGAATAATTGCCGTACAATGAGGTAAAATAAATCTGAACTGGCGGCAGGCACCGTTTGTTATAAAAATTTTATAAGTTAAATATAATTTGACAGGTGCGGCTATATATGTTAAACTTCTATATGTTGTTACAAACAAGCGACTTATGTCGCTTAAAAACAGTTTAGTTATATTTCAGGAGGAATTAATCAATGGAAAAGGGAAGAGTTAAATGGTTTAATGCTGAAAAAGGATTTGGATTTATCGAAAGAGATGGCGGAAATGACGTATTTGTTCATTTTTCAGCAATCACTATGGATGGATACAAAACCCTTGAGGAAGGCTCAGAAGTAGTATTTGATGTTGTTGAAGGAGCTAAAGGTCCTCAGGCTGCAAACGTTCAGAGAGCATAATTTATTGCTTTAACTATATACTGAAGTAGCCATTACCACCCCGATATATTATATATATCGGGGTTTTCAATATTTATGAAGGAAATATGTCTCAGACATGGGAGGAATTATGAAGGATTATATTGTACGGGCTACAGCGGCCCAGGGAACTGTGAGGGCTTTTGCCTCTGTCACCACTGAGTTGGTGAATAAGGCTTCCGGAATACATGACCTTTCGCCTATTGCCACGGCTGCTCTTGGAAGGACCCTGACGGCCGCTGGAATGATGGCACGCATGCTGAAGGGGGAAAACCATAAGCTTACCATTCAAATCAAAGGAGACGGACCTCTTGGAGGAATTGTGGTGGTCTCGGACTCAGGCGCCAATGTGAGAGGGTATGTGCACAATCCCGGCGTGGAGCTGCCTCTGAATGACCATGGAAAGCTGGATATACGTACGGCAGTAGGGTATGGGTATATTAACGTTATTAAGGATCTGGGGCTGAAAGAGCCTTATATAGGTTATGCGGAATTGGTATCAGGTGAAATTGCCGACGATCTGACATACTATTTTGCGACCTCGGAACAGGTGCCGTCTACGGTGGCGCTGGGCGTACTGGTTGACGCCACAGGAGTTGCGGGCGCCGGCGGATTTATAATCCAGCTGATGCCCGACGCCGAAGAGGAAACTGTGGAGAAGCTGGAAAAGCGGCTCATAGGATTTCCGTCCATATCAAGGCTCCTGGCCCAGGGAGAAATGCCGGAAAAAATACTGGACATGCTGCTGGAGGATATGGAGCCAAAGATTATCGAAAAATCGCCCACTGCATTTCAATGCAATTGTTCAAAAGACAGGATGGAGAGAAACCTCATGAGCATCGGGAAGAACGATCTGCTTGAAATTCTGGAGGACGGCCATGGAGCAGAGCTCCAATGCCATTTTTGCAATACGAAGTACAATTTCAGCCATCAGGATATCGAAAGGATCATAAAAGATAATATTTCATAAAACAGTCCTTCCGAAGCCGCGGCATACATTAACAAAAACTTGATGTAGTATTGATTTTCAGAGAATTTGGAAGAATAATAACGTTTATTAAAAATAATCTTTTATAAAAAGAAAAAAACTTATTGACTTTAGTAAATAAGTTTTGTATACTATCAATTGTCGCTCACGGAAATAACCCATGGGAGCTTAGCTCAGCTGGGAGAGCATCTGCCTTACAAGCAGAGGGTCATAGGTTCGAGCCCTATAGTTCCCACCAATTTCCGTGGCGGCAAAATTGGCCCGGTAGTTCAGTTGGTTAGAATGCCAGCCTGTCACGCTGGAGGTCGACGGTTCGAGCCCGTTCCGGGTCGCCAATTTTGCCCAGATAGCTCAGTCGGTAGAGCAAGGGACTGAAAATCCCTGTGTCGCTGGTTCGATTCCGGCTCTGGGCACCATAATAATTGTAAAAATTGAGGAGTACAAGGAATGCGACTGTCGAGCACCGGAGTTTGTGCGACAAATGAGGAGCGCAGAACTGGAGCAATAACGCAGTAATCCGAAGCTTTTTACAATTTTGCATGCGGGTTTAACTCAGTGGTAGAGTGTCACCTTGCCAAGGTGAAAGTCGCGCGTTCAAATCGCGTAACCCGCTCCAAAAGAGACAGATTGCAGATGTGGTCTGTCTCAATATTGACGGCGCCATAGCCAAGTGGTAAGGCAGAGGTCTGCAAAACCTTCACCCCCAGTTCAAATCTGGGTGGCGCCTCCAGTGAAAAGGCACTTAGTCTGAAGAAGATTAAGTGTTTTTTAGCGTGTTAAAATGTTTTCCGGACTTGAACGTGGTCAAGGTCTGGGTGGCGCCCTCGAGTATTCCCTAAAAAACAAATGTATGTATCAGAGCATTATACATTATAGGATTAAAGAAGTTCTGGTTAATCTACCCCAGCATGTAGGTGACCTTTATGTGTTGGGAATAATCGCCGAAACCTTCCCCGAAAAGGTTCATTCCTTTACGGTTTCTGGCATCCGGTTTGACCTCCAGGCGTGCCGTGACAGGCAGATTTATCCCGATGTTCAGTTCGTTTATTGAGGTGCCTGAACATATATGATCATTGATGTAGCAGCCGGTTTCGTCTACTCTCCAGACTGTAAGATCGCCATATTGTGTGTTGCCCAGGTTCCACCACTCCGGAGTGTGTTTACCTTTCCGGTCCCCATAATCACCGGGGGTTGTCCATGTGCCGATTTCCACATTATTTACAGAAAGTGTTATATCCGAAGGATAGTATTGCTGGAATCCCGGCGCCTCAGCGCATAATTCGGCACTTATAATGATTGATGTCAGACGGTTGAATTGTGTCAGCGGGTTTGGAAGCTGGTATTCAAGGTAGCCATCCTCGTTAAAATAAATCAGCGAAGAAGCTATGCGATCAGGCAGATAAAAAGATTTCGGGTCATCCATGAAACCTATAACGCCCTTCTGACCCACAAGTCCGCATGGAGATGATATTTTGCAGTTACTGAAAAGACCTATGGGCATATCTATCTCAAAAATGTTTTCTGAAGGTGAAGGGGCCTTTACAGGTAAGTGGAATACCAGCGAGTCATAAGCCCGGGTAATTACCTTTTCGCGGCTTGAGCCAAGCAGAGTTCTGACCAGCCCTGCGGACTCTAAAATCTGTACATTGATTGATACCGTGGGCTGTGCCACACCCAGAACGTCAACAAGCTGGGTTATGGACAACTGTGTCCTGCTGACTTCCTCAAGAATCCGCAAACGCAAATCGCTGTTTATCGCTTTTGCCACCTCTAAAATTTGGGCGGCGAATATTTCACGGCTTTTTTCCATTCACATTTATCCTTTACTGTTATAAAAATTTAATTATGACGCATCAGTAGAAAATCTCTTATCTCAGTGCGTTCCAGCGAGGCAAGGATGTCACCTGTGGACACCTTTGCCTCATTATATTTTAACACATACATATATAAATCACAATGTATATTGCAAATACGCAATTAATATTGTATTATATTAATACATATTGCTATATTGCAATGTATCCTTGCTGAAGGTGGATCTGGAAAGGATCAGAAATACAAATGCATAGATACCGTAAATTTTATTATAAGGAGTGGATAATAATGAAGAATTTGAGAATACCGGCTGTTCCGCTGATTACAAATGATCCGTATTTTTCGGTATGGTCTCCGGGGGATACGCTGTATGGAAATGCAACCTGCCATTGGACCGGCAAGGAGCAGGCAATTACAGGTATAGCATGTATTGACGGCACGGATTACAGGTTTATGGGTACCGGCGAGGTTGAAAAAACATTGACGCAAACGGCGCTGGAGGTAACACCAACATCTACAAAGTATACATTTACGGGTGCGGGTATTGCATTGACGGTTAAATTTACTTCACCTCTTTTGCTTGCAGACCTGGAGCTTATGTCCACACCATGTACAACACTGGACTTTACCGTTGAAGCAGCCGACAATAACAGCCATAAGGCTGTAATATCCGTATGCATGGATGAAAGCCACTGTCACCATAATCCCGGACATGAAAGTATGACGGGGGGAGTACATGCGCTGGACAACTGCCGTGCGGCGTGGATGGGCAAAAAGAAGCAAAGCCCTCTTAACCACAGCGGAGACGATATAACAATTGACTGGGGTTACCTGTACCTCGCCGTACCTGAGGCACACCCGGGGGAAGTATGCCATTATAGTTCCGAAACAAAAGATCAGCTGCAGGCTAAGTTATATTTTGACGAAGTTACGGGGCCTCAGAGTGCCTTTTTAGTGACGGGCTATGATGATATAGCCTCCATCATGTATTTTGGATATGCACAAAAGGGTTATTGGGCCAGGAACGGCAAAACCATTATAAGCGCCATAGACGAGGCTGCAGCAAGGCACAGGATCATCATGAGCAGCTGTGAGATGTTTGACGCAAAGCTTATAAAGGATGCAACGGAGCTTGCCGGCGGGGAGTATGCGGAAATTTGCGCCCTGGCCTATAGACAGTCCATTGCCGCGCATAAACTGATTGCAGATACAAATGGGGAAGTGGTCTTTCTGTCAAAAGAGTGCTTTTCCAACGGCTGCATAGGAACCGTAGACGTGAGCTATCCGTCGGTTCCGCTGTTCCTGCTGTATGCTCCCGAACTGGTTAAGGGAATGCTGCGCCCGGTTTTTGAATTTGCCCGTATGCCGGTCTGGGAATTTGATTTTGCGCCCCATGATGTGGGAAGATACCCTTATGCTACAGGACAGGTTTATGGAACAAAAAGGCCGGGATTTGAAAATGGGGATGTTTACCCGTTTTATTACCAATATCCGGGCGGAGCGGATCTGTACGACTATAACGGCCAGATGCCTGTTGAAGAATGCGGCAATATGCTTGTTATGTCGGCGGCGGTTGCAATTGCCGAAAATTCTGCAGGCTTTATCAGGCCATATATGGATCTGCTGGAAAAATGGGTTTGCTATCTGGTGGAGTTTGGTTCGGATCCCGGTGAACAGCTTTGCACCGACGATTTTGCGGGACATCTTGCCCACAATATAAATTTATCGGCAAAAGCAATCATGGGTATCGAAGCCTATTCCATCATTTTAAAGCTGCTGGAAAGGAAAGAGGAAGCCGGACAGTACCACAACAGGGCATGTGCCATGGCACAGGATTGGGAGAAAAGAGCCTCCTGCGGTGACCATACGGCGCTGACTTTTGACAATCAGGGCGGCTGGAGCCTGAAATACAATCTGGTGTGGGATATTATATTCGGCAGCGGGATTTTTTCGGATAAGCTGTATAGCAGTGAAATCGCCTGGTATCTGAAAATGCAGAATGGATACGGAGTTCCCCTGGACAGCAGGAAGGATTACACAAAGTCCGACTGGATTTTATGGTCTGCTGCAATGGCGGAGAAGAAGGAAGATATGCAGGCGCTGATTCACCCAGTTGTATCTTTCCTGAGAGAAACAGAGGATAGGGTTCCCTTCTCGGACTGGTATGATACAAAAACAGGAAAGCACTGCAGTTTCCGGAACAGGACGGTACAGGGGGGCTTGTATATGCCGCTGCTCAAGGCGAAGTATTTCAATATCAAATAAAAGAGAGTTATGCTGAATTTGCCGGCTGCGGGACCGGATATCCGGCATACTGCACAAAATGGAACTCAGCCCTTCAAAAATCGAAACTTGGAGTGGCTGAGTTTTGGTCTGAGATCCAAATTTCAATTTTACTGAAATTATAGATTTGTATTTTTAAGTGTTTTGTAGTGAGTTAAAATGTTTTACTGACTTGAACCTGGTCAAGGTCCGGGTGGCGTCCTCAAAGAAAAAAGGCCGCTGCAGAATATATTGAATATTATTCCGCAACGACCCTGTCAATGTTAAAGAATGGTCACAGCCTTCTTTGTCAGGCAGGATTCGTTGGCAGCCAGAGTGACCTTCAGCGTCTTTACCGCGTCGGAATAGGAAGACCTGATCAGAGAAGGGTTCTTCTCTGCGGCCGCCTGCAGGAAAAGCCTGTTCTGGGTCAGAAACACGTCGTCGTTTTCCGGATCGATGGTTTCGCAATGGCCTTTCCTGTGGTCCAGCTTCAGCTTGAAGCCCCAGCCCGAGAATTGGCATCTTATGTCCCCGGAGCATACCAGCAGCCCGATATCTTCAATGTTTGATTCGGGGGATGGAAAGCAGCCTGTGGTAAAATTGCCTATGGCTCCCGAAGCAAAGCGTACGTTTACAACCATTCCGTCATCCACATCATAATCGCTGACGCCGGTCACAAAGCCCCTGGCGTTATACGCCGATACTTCGGTTATTTCACCGGCTATCCACCTGGCCGCATCCACGATATGGGTGCATTGCTCAACAAATTGTCCGCCTGATTCGGACATTGTCCTCCACCATTTTGGCCCCGGCATTGGGCTTACCCACCAGCCGTTGACCATAACAGGCTTTTGTGCCGAGGAGGAAAACACTTCACGGGCGCGGACCAGAGATGGCCTGTAGCGGTTCATGTACCCAACGGATACTATTGTACCGGCCTTCTTAAAGGTCTCCTCGATTTTCAGCGCCGTCTCCAGATCGTTGCATATGGGTTTCTCCAGAAGCACTGCCGGCACATACTGGGCGCACGCATATTCCACTTCACCGTGTAAATGAGGCGGAAGGCATATGAAAACCGCATCGAGCTTTTCTTTCTGAAGCATGTCCAGGTAATTCCCGTAAACGGCAGAACCGTATTTCTGAGCCAGTTTTGCAGCCTGCCCGGAATTCCTGCCGGCTATGGCGGCGATTCTGACGCCGGGTATTTTTACAAGTGCATCCCCATGGATGCCTGCCACCCATCCGGTGCCTATTATTCCTATATTCGACATATGGTTTGCTCTCCTTTATTTATTGAGATTTTCCAGCGGAGCCACGTTCCCGAAATTGGGAACCGTACCGTTGACCGGCGCAGCCCAGCGTACTGCATTGATTATGACCTTCTGGATTTCAGGCTGATAGTATATGGGGAAGGTTTCATGTCCCGGGCTGAAATAAAAGACCTTTCCGCGGCCCCTGTTATAGCAGCAGCCTCCGCGGAACACCTCTCCGCCTTCATACCAGTTGATGAAAACCAGCTCATCCGGCTGCGGAATATCAAAACGCTCTCCGTACATTTCCGTGTGAGGTATATCAATATATTCCCCAAGACCTTCTACGATAGGATGTCCGGGACTGACGACCCAGACTCTTTCCTTTTCACCGACTTCTCTCCATTTCAAATTACAGCCGGTGCCCATAAGCCTTTTGAAAATCTTTGAGAAATGGCCTGAGTGCAGCACGATTATTCCCATTCCCTCCAGAACTCTTTCATGTACCTTTTCAACTATATGGTCGGAAACCTCGCCGTGGGCCATATGACCCCACCAGATGAGAACATCGGTGCTGTTTAGCACGTCGTCCGTAAGTCCGTGTTCCGGCTGGTCCAGTGTCGCAGTTCCTGCGGCAATATCTGACTGCTTGTTTAAAAACCCGGCTATGGCCTTGTGGATCCCGTCAGGGTAGACATTTTTGACCTCCTGATCGGACAGTTCATGCCGGAATTCATTCCATACTGTTACTTTAATCCTCTTGTCATTCATTTTATTACTTCCCCTCTCAGTTTTATTGTTCTCAAGACCGGGTGCGAAAATAGAAACAATTTAACTATATTTTAAACCGTATATTTTGCTTTTTCAATGTAATAAAGCTATATCCGGAGCAATAAAGAGATTTGCACAATAAAACCGTTTAAACTATAATGGTCAGTGGATCAGACATTATAGTTCGGGATGGGTTATTATGAAAAACAATATTCACAGCACGAAATCTACCATATTGCAATGGAATAACATAAAGCTTCCGCTTTTTTTTGAAAGCATACTTGCTGGGCTGTTTTCCGGGGGAATAGTAGTTCTGTACAGGTATTTGCTGAGCCAGGCGGAGATAATACGGGAGATAGTCTATACGCGGGCAAAGGACGGAAACGTGGCCGCAATAGCGCTGGGGTTTTTATTTCTGCTGGCGGCCGGCTTTGTTGTAGCATTTATAATAAAAAAGGTCCCCATGGTGAAGGGCAGCGGGATCCCACAGGTCAAGGGAGTCTTGCTGCGCCAGTTTAATATGGAATGGGGAAAGGAATTGGCAGCTAAGTTTATAGGAGGCGTCCTGGCTCTCGGAGCGGGACTTTCACTGGGCAGGGAAGGCCCGTCCATACAGCTGGGAGCGCACGCTGGAATGGGAATAGGCAAGCTATTCAAAAGACCCTCCGTTGAACAGAAATATTTAATTACCTGCGGAGCCAGCGCAGGATTGGCGGCGGCATTTAACGCGCCTCTGGCGGGAGTCATGTTTTCGCTTGAGGAAATGCACAAGAATTTTTCTCCCGTTATACTCACCTCCGCCATGCTGTCATCCTTGGCCGCCGACTTTGTATCCCGGAAATTTTTCGGACAGCAGCCGGTTTTTAATTTTACGGATGTGAAAGCCCTGCCGCTTACGTATTACATACATCTGATACTGTTGGGGGTCATCCTCGGGCTGTTTGGTGTTTTATTCAACAAATTTCTGACCCTATCACAGGATTTATATGAAAAACTGAAATTTATAAAAGCCCAGTACAGGGTTTTTATTCCTATATTAACCGCCGGAGTTTTGGGATTTGTACTCCCGGAGGTGCTTGGAGGAGGACATGAGCTCATAATGACCGTTGGCAGGGAAAATCCCGGCATGCTTGTGCTTTTGATCCTCATTATTGCCAAATTCCTTTTTACAATGATGAGTTATGGGTCGGGCGCTCCTGGAGGGATTTTCCTTCCGCTGCTGGTAATAGGCGCGCTGACGGGAAAGCTTTATGCCATTGCCGGAATAAGCTTTATGGGTGTGGATCCCCAATATTCTCTGAACTTTGTGATACTGGCCATGGCCGCATATTTTACGGCCATAGTGAAGGCCCCTATTACGGGAAGCATACTGATAACGGAAATGACAGGTTCTTTCAGCCACTTGCCCGGCCTCATGGCAATTTCAATGACCGCGTATTTCACCGCCGAGCTTCTGAAATCAAAGCCGGTTTACGATATTTTGCTTGGCCGGCTGCTGAAGAGCAAGGGCGGCAGTGAGTTCGTGGGTGAGGAGATAAAGAGGGTGCTTCTGGAGGCGGCAGTGTCAATAAATTCGGAAGCGGAGCACAGGAAGGTATCCGAGCTTGCGTGGCCTCAGCAGTGTTTGCTTGTGAGCATTAAAAGAGGGGAGAATGAGATCATTCCAAATGGGGATACGGTACTGTATTCGGGAGATTTTATCACCATGCTGACCAGTGAAGCCGGAGCGGCAAAGGCCAAGAGGAAGCTCCAGAAAATTTGCATGGAAAAAGCCCGGTGACAGATTTTGTGTTCAGCATGTAAACCTGCTGTAACCCATTTTTAACATTACTATGGTAAAATAAAAATATGTTGCAAGGATAATACTGGCTGGAATGCCGGAATTTTGGTGATTTGAGGAGCAGGGGCTGAAATGCGGAAAATAAGATTTACAGTGTGTTTGTTACTTATATTTACTATGATATTGGGTTTTGGGCCGGGTCTGACATTATATACTCAGGCTGCGGAAGAACAAAAGCTGGAATTGCATGCGTTTTATCCCGCCCAGATGACGTTTTCAGATCAGAGCAAAAAATACATTGATTCACTGGATTCCATAAGCTTCGCATGGGGAAGATTATACGGGGATCTGACGGACGGGGTGAACACGGTCCTTGGCAAGAACGGAAATACCATGTTTTATTACCCTTCGGATTATGCGGACGTATTGAAATACGCCAGTAGCAAAAATAAATCCATTCAGCTGAGCATATTCAGCGACAGCGTGAACGCCGCTAAAATATTGCCATATAAGGAACAGCGGGATAAAGCCGTAAATGCCGTTGCGGAGCTCCTGGAAAGAGACGCCGCCAATGGCGGACAGATTTACTTTGACGGAGTGGTAATTGATTTCGAAGGGCTCCAGAACAATGACACAAAAGGGAAACCCGTATTTGTAAACGGCCAGACCATCGGTTCCTGGTACGTCCAGTTCCTGAAAGAGCTTAAAGCCAGGCTGACGTCCATGGACAAGACGCTTTTTGTAGCGGTGAACCCATTGCTGAATTACAGCGGCTACAATTATAAGGATATTGCCGCAACTGCCGATAAAATGATTGTTATGGCCCACGACTACGAGCCTGTCTCAAAACTCAGCAAGGCCCAGGTCATGCAGTACACGGGATATAACAGCTTAAATCCCATTGACAGCCTGGCGCCCATAAAAAAGATACAGCTGGCCATGGAGGATATAAAAAAGAATGTAAATAAGGCGGATCTGAGCAAGGTTCTGCTGCAGATAAGCTTTGATGCGGCGCAGTGGAGGTTTAAAATTCCTGCGGGTTCTTCATGGACAAAAACCGGCAGCGCAGTAATGAGCATGGAGACCAGAAATACACCTACCTACCAGATGATAGACGCCAGGGTGCTGAATACGGACGGCAAGGCCGCAAGCATGACATACGGCTATAACAACGAGCTTCAGACTCCGTTTATCCAATATTTCAATAAATCGGACAGCACTGAAAATATACTTCTGTATGAGAACGGCAAAAGTGTGAAGGCAAAAATAGACATGGTAAAACAGTACGGCCTTGGAGGCATATCCCTGTGGAGCCTGGCAAATGTGCCGGACTACACCGATAAGACTTCAAAGGCATACGGACTGGACGTATGGGACAGCATAACCGGCTCTTTGACGGTGGTTCCGGATACCGCCGTGGGAACAAAGGTCACTTTTGCAGACAAGGTGGTCGAAACCGCGGTCAGAAAGCAGCTTATGAAGCCGACGGGCACAGTTTACAGCTCTGAACTGGCAAAGGTATACCGCCTGGCGATTCCAGCGGGGGTCAAGTCACTGGCCGATTTAAAAAAACTTGTGAACCTGGAGTACCTGGATTTGAATAATGCCAACATAACCGGCGTTGCCGATTTGGGCTCATTGAAAAATCTGAGGGTGCTGTATTTGCAGAGGAACGGCATAGCTGACATTACGCCGCTCAAGAGCCTTACCAAACTTGAAATCCTGTCGGTAAACGGCAATAAGATATCAAACATCAGCGCCATAGCTTCGCTGGCACAGCTGACCGAGCTGTATATCCGCGACAACAGGATCACGGATTACACTCCTGTTTCAAAGCTCACAAAGTTAAATATTCTGTATGTAAAAGGAAATGCGTCCGTCAACTTCAGCAAACTGCAAAATGTCAGGAAAGGGCTCCTTGAATGCGACTTTTAACATTCTTTATTTGACAAGAAGTTGGTTACGTTGTATTCTGATGATGATAGAAAATTAATATGTTAATTTCATCGTCATCGAAAGGAATACCTATGAAAAAATATCTGATCGGAAGCTGGCTGGTTATAAAAAATTATATATTTGCAATGATTTTCTTTTATATATTTTTTGTAGGCTTTTATTCCAGGGCCAGCCTGTTTTCAATTGCGGTTTTTATACTTATGATACTGCTGATGTACGGCGAGCTGTCACACCAGGCGGGTGTGGACAAACGCCGCTATGGCAGTATCAGACTGTATGACGGGGCAATATACGGGCTTCTTGCCATCGTACCTTTTATTCTGATTCAAATAATCATATCGCTTTTAAATTTACAATTTGATGTTGTCGATTTTGAGATTTTAAAATGGAATCTTGTCAAGGGTTTCGCAGCTCCCATGCTGTTTATCGCCAAAGCCGGAGGCTACGGGTTCATAGGCTATGCAGCCGCCTGGGCCACAATAGTGCTGGCCGCATTTCTGGGCTATTTCGCAGGCTATAAGAATTTTGACCTGAATGCGTATATAAGACAGGTTCTCAGGCTTCAGCCGAAGCAAAAAAATACCAATAAGAGGAAAAGAAGGTTTTGAGTATGAACAGGAATTCTGCCGTGGCTGAAAGTTATAACCTGGCTATTGACGACGGATTCAATACTTATCTGGAAGAGCATGCCACAGGTGAAGATTGTGAAATTAAAATAGATGAGGAAAAATTAGTAGCTGAAATAGAGGATAAATGGCTTAAAACAAAGCTTCCCAAATTGGATAATCTCACGCCGGGAGAATATATCGGCTCCATAGCATCCCTGGATGAACTGGTGGATTTCTTTGTGGATATTGCGTCGGTTTCCGATGTGGGAGTTCCCGACATTCTCATAGACAGGCTCAGAGAATATGGAAAGGCCGCTGCCGGCAAGCTGTTCGGCTTTGTGGAAGCCTGGCTGGAGAATAAGGATGACAGCAAAGTACTGGCTGTCTCGCAGGCCGTTTACGCCATAGGCTGCCTGAAATTTGAAGAATATAAGGAAAAGCTGATAAAGCTGCTCCTGGAGTGTTTCAGGGACGATTTGATTTCAGAGGCCATCCGGGCGGCCATTGTGGAGTATGACCACAAAATTCTGGAGGACCTGTTCAAGACCTTTCACAGCACAGACCAGGCCATAGTGCAGGAGCATTTGCTTTTGTGCGTTGCGGAGATCTCCAGGAACTACAGGTCCGACGAGGTCTTTTATTTCCTGAAAAACGCTTTCAGGATGGTGTCCAATATGAAGCTGGCGGCGGAAGTCCTGGGAGACTACGGAGACGGGCGGGCCATACCCTTATTGCGCGGCTATGTCTTAAAAAATATGAAGGAACTGGACAAGTCAACTCTTAACTATATCAGAGCGGTGATAAAAAAATTAGGCGGAGAAATTGACGATCTGACCCCATCTGAATCCTGATTAAGTTCAAATTGGCCGGCTGAAATATTACCGGTCCTATAAATTTCGGCACATTATGCATACCGCCTTCAGTCGTGAATATCTATAGTAATAAGATACTCAAAAAGACTAAAGGATGGGTTTATATGATAGTTGTAATCAGCAAGAAGAATATATTGTTTGTGTGCCTGCTGCTTTTGTTCTCGATTACCGTGTTCAGCATCGGCTTTGCGGTGGATTATTCAAAACCGGCTACAGGTGTAAACGAGCAGGGTGGCGGGAATTCAGCCGATATCAATGGAGTGCCTGAAAATCAAATGCAGCAGGAAACAGCTCCGGCGGTCAAGACGGTTATTCTGGACGCAGGACATGGCGGTGAGGATCCCGGTGCTACCAGCGACTACAGCGGCCTGAAGGAAAAGGATGTAAACCTCAATATAGTCATGCTGTTAAAGAATCTCATGGAAAACGACAATTACAAGGTGATACTGACCAGGGATTCCGACCGGCTGGTCTATGATGAGAAGGCCCAGGCCATCCTTCAGAAGAGGAAGGAAGACC
>JAEWSZ010000012.1 GCA_023397905.1 Bacillota bacterium
TGTTATGTATAATGTAAAAGCACGTTAACGAACGGCAGACATAAATGGCGGCGTAGCTCAGTTGGCCAGAGCATCCGGTTCATACCCGGCAGGTCGTAGGTTCAAATCCCACCGCCGCTACCATCTAAAGCGATAGGTACTATCGCTTATTTTATGGCCCATTGGTCAAGTGGTTAAGACACCGCCCTTTCACGGCGATAACAGGGGTTCGAGTCCCCTATGGGTCACCAAACTGGGAGCTTAGCTCAGCTGGGAGAGCATCTGCCTTACAAGCAGAGGGTCATAGGTTCGAGCCCTATAGTTCCCACCATCATGCTGGACAGCAGCAGTAAAAACAGCCGAATTCTAATTGAATTCAGGCTGTTTTTGTTTTATGCGGTACATCAAGGTTGTCCCTCCTGATTTTGACCTGCTGTTCCCAGCTGAACCGGAAGATTATATAAGCCATATAATACTGATATTTGCCCTATGCAGATGGGCATTCCTTTTCGGAGTTTTTACGGACAGAGGTTCTTATCTCATAAATACTGAATATCACCATGGATAAAAGCATAATGACCGCTACGCTGTAGAACATCGAAGAATAACCGAACACCTCGGAGATATTTCCGCCTATGATAGGCCCGAGTCCCTGCCCGATATCGGCGCCGATATAGAATGTACTTGTAGCCACTCCGACTTTCGCCGGGGAGACTTTCTTTATGCATGCGGACTGCAGGGATATCTGACCGCCTCCGTGGCCTATGGCTTTCAATGCGGCGGCGACCATCATGACGGCAAAGCTTGAGGTCATCCCTGTTATTGCCATAGAAAGTGAACTAAACAGCAGAGAGATGTTGACTATAATAAGAAGCTTTGTCCTGTCTGCAATTTTGCCTACGGCAAGCCTCATGAGGAACAATACTATGGCATTTACCGAGAAAAACAGGGATATGTTGTAAATGGAGCGGTCTTCGCCCACCAGAACAAGAAAAGAATTTACAACTCCGTTTCCAAGGGAAAAAAGGCCGGAGATGAGGGCATAAAGAATACATTCTTTTGCAATAAGGCTGTCAAAGGTAAATTTTCCGCGTTTTCCGCCGTTTTCCAGATTTTCCGGCTTTTCTGTATCCGGCAGAACAGCATGGTATTTTAAGCAGCAGGTCAGAAGGGCAGCTGCTGTAAATGTGAACAGCGCGATGATTATAAACAATATTTTATAACCGTATATATCTTTAATATATACCCCGAGGCTCGGGCCTGCAACCTGTGCCATTACCTGGCCCAACCCGAAGTAGCCGAGACCTTCTCCCATATTTTTGTCAGGGATATATTCGCTGACGAGTGCAAGATTTGCCGTTCCGCTGATGCCGAAGGCAAGCCCGTGAATTATTCTGACAACAAAAAACGTGCTTATGCCCGGTGCAATTATGTAGCCAAGCATTGCTGCACCGATTAAACCTGTGGACAGTACGCACATGGTCTTTTTGTTGAAGATATCGGTAGCGTATCCGCTGAAGGGACGGATGAGCAGGGCCGAAATGGAGAATATTCCTGCGACGGTTCCCGCCATGGCAAGCTTTGAACCAAGCTCCACCGCATAAGAGGATACCAGCGTGGATATCATGTTATATCCAAAGGAAGTAATCAGGCTTATTAGTATAAGTAATATAAAGTCTCTATTCAGTAGCTTTTCCGGTTTTTTATATATCAATTATGTACCTCCGTTCAATTTTATGAAAATAGCACTTTCGATTTAGCAAACATGTAAAAAAATAATACCCTTTTGGGGAATCAAAAATTTAAATCTCTTTAATCTCTCGCTGTATATTAATATAATACCTGTGATACTAAATAGTCAAGCACTTTATTTTATACTGCCATGTGCCGCGCGTTGTGCGGAATGGATTATTTTAAGGCAGTTCCGCGTTGCCGCATACTGTTTAAACTATTGACACAAAAATATTATATAGTAAAATTAAAATGAATTTAGCTTATATTTTAGCAGATTGAAAGGAGACCATTGATGAAAAAAGCTACAGTTCAAATAAAGCAGATAGCAGAGCAGCTGGGAGTTTCCCAGAGCACGGTATCCATCGTACTCAACGGGCGAGGGGATAAGATGCGGATTTCAAAGGCCACACAGCAAAAAGTCCAGGAAGCCGCAAAGGATATGAATTATCAGCCTAACATATATGCAAGAAGACTCCGGGGAGCGGGGGAGAAGCATTCGGGGCGGATTATCGCAATTTTCTGGAATTCAAGGTATACCGACGACCTGGGAAAATTTTTTAAGGGTGCATCGGCTGCCATAGAAAAGAACATGTACAATATTGAGTTTATGGTACAGCTTTTTGATCAAGACAAGCTTAGTCATTTGAAGGATTTGATGACATCGCAGAAATACAACGGGATAATTGTATGCGCTCCAAGCGATAAAGACCTTGCTTTCCTCAACAGTGAGACTTTTGATGTTCCGCTGGTCCTGTCCAATAGAAGTGATAATAAATACAGCGGAATCTATACCGACAATTTTGTAACGGGCAGAAATTGCGCGAAGCTGTTCGCCGAAAAAGGTCATAAAAAAGCCGGGCTGATTGGAGTAGAGGGGAAGAGCAACGGCTCCATGGTCAGGGGCTTCGGCTTCACCAGCGGGTGCGAACAGCTTGGAATAGAAATCAGGAGCGAGTGGATTGCTAAAGCTCCTGATTACGATATTGCCGGAGGCTACCAATGCGCCCAGAGAATAATTGAATGCGGGAGCTGGCCGTCGGCAATTTTTATATTGACGGATACTCAGGCGCTTGGAGCTATGATAGCTTTTAAGGACCATAATGTAAAAGTGCCCGAAGACATGGAAATACTCGCTTATGGAAACAATGAGATGTTCAACATGATGTCGCCGAGCATTTCTTCTGTGGCGGTTTCGAGGGAAATCATGGCGGAAAATGCAGTAAACCTGCTAATGACAAAAATGGAGAATAATATTACCGAACCCATCAGCAGAGTCCTTGTACCGGAATATAGTTTCAGAGATAGTTTTAGTATAAATGAGCTAAATTTTGCAAAAACACTTACTAAGTGATATTAGCAGAAAACATAAGAGCAGATGTTGACAGTGGCTATCTAAGAGAGTATAATGGCATTGCTAAAACAAAATAGCAAATTTAGGAGGGAATAATCAATGAAAAAACTAGTGACCATTATTCTTGTCGCAGCATTATGTTTTACTTTTGTTGCCTGCTCAGGCAGCAACGGAAATAATAACGGCAGTTCGGGACCGTCAGGGAGCTCATCCACCGAGTTGTACGACCCGGTTACGATTTCTTTCTGGAACGGTTATACGGGCCCTGACGGAGAGATTCTGACGGATTATGTCGATAAGTTCAATAAGACTAATCCATACGGTATTACAGTCGAGATGGATATCAACGCCCAATTCCTAACAAAAATAGCGGCGGCATTTGCTGGCGGAAAGGCTCCGGACATGGTTCTCGGTCCAAGCTCGTTTAAAGACCAATATCCTAATTATCTCATCGATATGAATGAAGTGTTTCAGGCAACGGACCTGAAAAAGGAGGATTGGATAAGCAGCTATCTGGATGTTTGTTCGGACAGCAATAAGCTTTATGTATTACCGTTACAAATAACAGGCAGATTTATGTACTGGAACAAGGACCTCTTCAAGGCTGCGGGGCTTGATCCGGAAAAGGGGCCGTCGTCCTATGACGAGTGGGCGAAGTGGGCGGCGCTTATAACGGATAAGGATAAAAATATCTATGGCTCGGGTGTGCCGTACAATAGCATATTCAATACGGTACATCTTCTGCAGAGAATGGGCGGGCTGTTTATTGACTATGACAGCAGTAATAAGCTTGTTCCGAGGTTCAAGGGCAACAAGGGATATGAGTATTTCCTGAATTGGTACGGGGGCATGCTCAAATCCGGAGACAATCCGCTTGAGTCGGACATGGATTCCATGATGAAGGCCGGACGGATTGGTATCACCCTCAGCGGTGCGTTTCTTAGTTCAGGGCTTGACGAAGCAGGAATTAATTACGGTATATCGCAGCTGCCAAACGGTGATGCAGGCTCTCAGAACCCGTGCTCGGTAGGCGGGTTGTCGGTGACAACATCAGCAAGCGAGAAAGCAAAGCTTGCGGCTTTCCGGTTTATGGAGTGGTGGTATAAGGGTGATGCCAATACTGAGATTCCCGGTATACTTAACTGGTCCCTTGCCAATGGATATCCTTCATGCTATAATCCTGCAATCAACGACCAGAAATATCAGTCCTCTGAAAAATTGGCGGCTATGACCAACAACGATAAAAATGCCGTTACAACATATCTTGCACCAAAGGAGTTTACCAAAACCTTTGAGCTCTCGAATGAAGTAATTGAATTCATGATAGAATCGGTGGTTTCAGGCGGCGTGGATGTCAATAAGGCGCTTGACGAAGCTCAGACAAAGGCCCAGTCCTATTTGAAATAGCATTCCGAACGGGTCTTATAGACACTGGATTTTACATAACTTGAACGGCAGGGAGACTTTAGGCGGTCCCTAAAGTCTCCCCGCCGTTTTATATAATTCTGTGGAGGTTGTTTTCGTGATGGTAAATAAAAACCGCTTAAGTATGACCTTAGTACCGTATTCTTTTATAGCACCTGTTATTATTTTGCTCTTTGTATTCAACATCCTGCCCCTATTTTCGGCGTTTGGCCTCAGTTGCTTTGATGTTTCTATCACGCTTGAACAGCCGAAATTTGTAGGACTTGATAATTTTGCGGAAATATTCGGTGACAATCGTTTCTGGAACAGTCTGGCGGTTACGCTGAAATGGACGGTGGTGGAAGTTCCGCTGCAGGTGGTCCTTGCCCTTCTTCTCTCGGCACTGCTTACTCAGAACAATTTGGTAAATAAAATTTTCCGTGGAATATATTTTCTTCCTATAGTGTGTTCGGCTACGGTAACCGGAATTATGTGGAAGCTGATTCTCCATTCAAATGTAGGCTACATTACATATCTTTTAAGAATAATCGGTTTTGACAATATTAATTTTATGAATTCACCCAAGATTACTTTTTTTGTAATCGTATTTATGTCAATATGGAAAACGTTCGGAATATCGGTTGTAATATTTGTCGGCGCAATGCAGAATGTTCCTAAGAGCCTGTATGAGGCGGCCGAAATGGACAACGCCGGGAAACTGCGCCAGTTCTTAAGCGTTACCATTCCCGGGATAATGCCTACGCTATGGTTTATAATAATTACAAGACTGATAAGCTCCTTCCAGGTATTTGATATAGTATATACAACAACGGGGGGCGGTCCGAATTTTTCTACCGAAACGCTGGTTACTTATATCTATACGCGGGCCTTTGAGGTATACAGGATGGGCTATGCGTCGGCAGTATCCGTTTGCCTGTTCATTATAATACTTATTATTACAATAGTTACGTATACAGGAATGCTGAAACAGGAAAAAGATTATTAATAAGGAGGGAAAGGCTATGGCCGTAAAAAAAATTCAACATACAGTATTGCATGTTTTCGTATTCATAGTATTTGCGTTTATTGCGCTTATTGTTCTGGTGCCGATTTTGTGGATGCTTATAAGCTCGTTCAAGCCTCAGGGTGAAATTATATCCTACCCCCCGACCTTTATTTCCGAGGAGTTCACGCTGAATAATTTTATAAGACTGGCTAAAAGGGTAAAGATTCTCTATTTTGTCAAGAATTCCATCATATATGCTTTAATGTCTACCGTTCCGTCGGTATTCCTGTGTTCACTCGCGGGATATGCATTTGCCAGGTACCGTTTCAAAGGCAGGAATGTCCTTTTCATTCTTGTACTGGCAACGCTGATGATACCTTTTCAGGTAATTATGATACCTTTGTTTCTTATCGTAAGCAATCTTGGAATGTATGACAGCTATTTGGGGCTTGTCCTGCCCAAAATAGCGGTGGCAATTTCAATATTCATGATGCGCTCGGCCTTCACAGGGCTGCCCAAGGAACTTGAGGAGGCCGGCAGGATTGACGGAGTGTCGGAGCTGGGACTTTTCTTCAAAATCATGCTTCCGCAGGTTAAGCCGACATTCGTTACCCTGGTGGTTCTCGGGATAAACGGCGCGTGGAATGATCTCACATGGCCGCTGCTCATTACAGGGGACATGCAAATGAGGACACTCTCAAACGGTCTTGCGATGTTTGTCGGAGAGGATACACAGGAATACGGCCCTGCGTTTGCAGGAGCATTCATTTCCATTCTTCCTATGCTGCTGCTTTATTTATTCGGGCAGAGGTATTTTGTGGAGGGCACCGTCACAAGTGGTGTTAAGGGATGATATAGAGGAGGGTTTTTTAGATGTCTTTATTTCATAAGGTATTGGGTGATACGGGAAGAGAACTGTACCTATACTATCCCGGTGAGCAAAACCGCACACCGTTTAAGAGGTGTAGCATAACATTCCTTTTGGATAAATGCCGCGGGACAGATGTAAAGGAGTTGCTGGACGGGTGCGGTCTTGCCGGGTTTGCCGATAAAAACGGCATTATACTGTCTTTTCCTGTTCCGGGCAGGTGCGGCTGGAATTACAAAATGGAGGCAGGAAAGGAAGAGGACGTATGGGCGTTTCAACGGTTTCAGGACGCCATGGCTAAGCCGGACAGCCTGCCCCTTGAGACAGATGCAATAGGAATACCGACATTTGAAGCTATGATGGGCACATGGCATCCTATGAATGATACAAAATACCTGGTAGGAACCGGTACGGGGGCTTCCATGGCATATACGCTCGCTGCGTGCTGCCCTGACAATATAGCGGCAGTGCTGGCGGTGGGCGGCGAGCTGGATGCGGCGGCACTGGAAAAGGCGGTATATTCGCCAATACCGGTTAGTATTGTAAGGGGAGGGAAGATGGCGGCGGATTATTTTATAAAGGCCAACAATGCTGAGAAAACCGAGGAAAACAGCAGCAGAACCGTTTATAAAAGCAGGGCAAATCCGCTGCAGTGCGTTGTACTGGACCATACGGACAGTGAACTGGACAGCGGGCTTATTATGAAGGTGTGGGACAGGATGTTCTCAAAGGTAAGGCGTCCGAACACCGGAGCGCACGGTGACTGCGAACCGCGTATGGATTTCGAAAGGTCAGGCTTCGAATATTTCATAGAGGATGTGCGCATTGATGGTACACCGCACACATGGTTTACGCATGTGCCGCCCCGGGCGGGGAAGAAACCGGAGAAAAAGCTTCCTCTGCTGATGTTCTTTCACGGCGGTTCGGACAATCCTGCTGAAGCGGCCGAGATGAGCAAGTTCCATCAGCTTGGTGAAAGGGAGGGCTTTATAACGGTATACCCATGGGGTACAAACAGGTGCTCATGGAACAGTGAAATGGTGCCGGAGCTTGAGGATGATGCGGGTTTTGCCGCCGCTCTTATAAAATATATGACGGAGAATTATCCGGTTGATCCGGGAAGGGTATATCTGTCCGGCTTCTCAAACGGAGCGGCTTTTGCACAGTCTGTAGCGCTTGCTAACCCCGGGCTTGTTGCCGGAATTTGCCCCATTGACTCAAACTGGCCGGGAGAACGGCTCGGTGCAAGCAAGGTTGATTGGCGCGACATCATACCTTTTGCCAATGGTATGAAAAAGAAGGAGGAGTACGACTACCGAATTCCGGTGTGGTACATATACGGTTCGCGCGAGCCTTCATATCCTGTCTACAACGGCTGTACCCAGCAGCATCAGTATGATTTCTGGAAAATGTACAACAACATTGAAATAAAGCCCACTCCGGAAAGGGAAAACCCGGACCCGACGGGCTGCGGAGTAAAGGGCGACAGGAGTGAGCTGCTTGTGCCGTCCGTGCGGCATCCGCATCACCAGTACGATGTACAGCGCTTTTATTCAAGGGATGAGCAGCCGTTAAACCTCTACAATTTTGTTATCATGCGTGAGAAGGGACACGATATTGCTCAGATGGATGCCGAATTGGGATGGAATTTTGTAAAACAGTTCAGGAGAAATTGTGACGGCAGTCTCGGATTTATCCAAGAATAACGGGGATATAATTTAGCTGCCCCAAAAATGACTGAAAGGAGATTTTTTATGGCGTACAAATTCAGTGATAATGAGGCTCTTCATACCGATGCATTGTTTTTTGATGCGGTAAATCTTAAAATGCGGTTATTTACGGATAGCCAGGGCAATACCGGACCGAGGCATGTCCGGGAATTTCCGGGTGTAAGAATAGAAGACAACGGAGACGTTAAGTTCTGCATTTATGCACCGAAGGCTAAGGAAGTTGCGGTGGCCGGATTTCCGGGTTCGGCTATGACCGATGCCAGGCATTATATGACCAGAGACTCCGAGGGCTATTGGCATGTGACGGTCAGCGGAATTCCGGCCGGCTACCACTACCATGAATATTTTGTAGACGGTAACTGCGTAATAAATCCGCAGGCTCCTGTGGGATATGGTGCGCATAAGGCGGTGAATTTTTTTGATATCCCGGAGGAGAGGGATTTTTACGCGCTGAAGGATGTTCCACACGGCACGCTGCGCGTAGAGCATTTTTATTCGTCGGTGACAGGCAGGTGCAGGGATTGTTGGGTATATACGCCGCCGGGATACGATGAGGAGACCGGTAAAACTTATCCTGTGCTGTATTTGCAGCACGGAGGGGGAGAGACCGAGACGGGTTGGGTATGGCAGGGAAAGGTCAATTATATTATTGATAACCTGCTTGCCGAAAAAAAGTGCTGCGAAATGATAGTTGTAATGAACTGTCTATATTGCGTTAACGATAAAAAAGATGAAGAGTTCCTTTCCGGGGATTTTGATTCCATGCTTATAAAGGATTGCATCCCGTTTATTGAAAAGAAATTCAGAGTTCGTGACGGAAACGGGAACAGAGCTATGGCCGGCCTTTCAATGGGAAGCTACCAGACCACTATGACGGCTATGCGCCACCTTGGCTATTTCCCGTATATCGGTATATTTAGCGGTACGCTTGAAAGGCGGTGGTACTGCGATTTTGATTACTATAAGAATTTTGAGGATCCTGAAGCGTTCAATGAGAAGGTAAAGCTGTTCTTTTTCGGATACGGTGAACAGGAAGACAGGATAGTCGCCGGCCTTAAGAATGATTTTGAAAGGTTCGGCAGAACCGGGATTAAATATACGGTATTTACCTGTCCCGGTTACCACGAATGGACTGTGTGGAGAAAATGCATGGAGAGCTTTGCCGGACTTTTATTCAAGTAAAGGAGAGATATTATGGCGGTAATGAGATACAATTTTCTGTCGGAGGCGCTGAGCCTCTGTGTGGATATAACGATAACATATCCTGCCGGTTTGTTCACCTACAGCGGCGACCCGTCAAAAAAGGAGATGGCGGAGCGGCAAAAAGAAAGGATACCGTATGGGAAGGGCATGAAATTTCAGACGGTATATGTCCTCCACGGCGGAAGTGACGACGATACTATGCCGCTGAGGTATACAAATCTGGAAAGATATGCCGAAAGAAATTGTGTTATGACCGTTACGGCCCAGGTCAAGGACAGCTTTTATATGGATACTGCCTACGGCTACAGGTATTTCACATTTATGACGGAAGAGCTTCCCACTGTGGTAAGATCGCTTTTTGCATCGTCCCCGGCAAGGGAGGACAATTTTGTGCTCGGCTTCGCTATGGGTGGAAACGGTGCACTTGCTCTTGCGATGAGAAGGCCTGATCTTTATTCGGCTGTCGTAGACCTGTCCGGAGGTATCGGCTGCAGCACGGATACCGAGTATTTTTTTGAACAAATGGAAAAGCTAAAGCTGCCGAGATTGCAAAGTACATTCGGGAATTTGGAAAAATTCAGGGGGAGCGAATACGATCTGGGATATTACGCAAAAAGGAATATTGAAGAAAAGGCCGATATGCCCAAGCTGTTCCTGGCTGTCGGGGAAAACGACTTCATAAGGGATGTGGTCCGGAGGGACAGGGACGCGCTCAGGACTCTCAGATACGATTTTCTATATGAAGAGGCTCCGGGATTGGGCCATGATTGGGACTTCTGGGACAGGTATTTTGCGAAGGCCCTTGATGAGTGGCTTCCGCTGAAGCGCCGACCTGTATGGGAGTAGGCTGGAGATGTTTGTTTTTACTCAACATCAATCAATTTTGTGGTTGACAGCTACATAAATCTCATGTTATTATATACAGGCAGTTGAGCAAATTATTTGCTCAATAGGTGATAAGACTTGCGTGTTCAGATGGTCAAATGCAGTAGAATAACATGATTTTATGCTGGTGTAGCTCAGCAGGTAGAGCAGCTGACTTGTAATCAGCAGGTCGGGGGTTCAATTCCGTCCGCCAGCTCCAAGACGCTTGCATTTTCTGCGGAAAATGCAGGTGTCTTTTTTATTTATAAAAAAGACACGAAGCGTCTTACGGGAGAGACCAGTCTCCCCGTAGTCCCCACTGGCCTCCCGGCGGGGATAAAAGAAAATGAAGGAATTGAACCCGAAAGGGCACGAGCCG
>JAEWSZ010000027.1 GCA_023397905.1 Bacillota bacterium
GTTCTGGGCCCCAGCGCCCTATCCATGGAAAATTCTTCTCCGGGCAGCAAAAGGAAATTATTAATTTTTTCAGCGGCAAGTTCAATATTATGCGACCTGCCATAATTATTTTCATTAAATCTGGTTGTAAAGGTTCCCAGAACCTGTCTCAAATCTTTAACATCTTCAACTGTAATCAATGGTTTAACAATTTGAACCTCAAGAAAAACATCATTGAAATTTCTGTTTAGGAGCTGGGCTTCTATGAGTTTTTCATTTGTTTCCAGATCAAACCGCAATCCATTTACAGCATTTGTATATATTATTTTACCATAATTATAATCATATGTGGAGTTTATACCTGAAAAATCTATTTCTTCCTTAATAATATTCAATTTTTCTTCAAGTTTTTCTTGACTGTATTTTCCCTGAACAATGAGGTTGACAGGATGTTTTTTAATACTTCCTATAGTTGCCAGCCGGCTGAATTTATTCCCGCTGCGTCCTATTTTATATGCATTATTGAGGGCTGTATCCATATCAAATTTGAAATCAATACTTTTTAAAGGAATTATCCATGTCCTGTCATTATAAACAAGAGATATGGAATCCTTATAATAATTTTTTTCAAACTCCTGAGAAACTATATCATAAGCCTGTTCTTTGGTCATGCCCGAAATATCCGTCCCCTCAACGCACACTCCTTTGTAAAAATAATTGTAATTAAGTTTTTTATTTGCAGCTGCACCGTACATTACAATAATAATCAAAATTATAGCGGCGGCGGCCAATATGAGATATATTGCGGATTTTCCATTCATGCTCTTCTTTATCATGCTGCTCCTTATGCATACGCCAGATGGGATGTCCCCCGGTTACGGGCAAAATAATCTAGTACTATATTTTATTAAGTAAGTTGGGATTATATTTCTATGAATGTTGATGTGTCGGGTTTATCCCTCAGCAAATCCTTTCCGGTAGATCAATGCCACATTTTGGGTCTTGCCGCCGTCTTTCACATAATCTAGCATCGCTCGAAGTCCTGCAAGTGCCATACTTCCTTTCCAAACACCGTGTGACGGCATAAATTCACCAGTCGGACACCCTACTTTTGGCCTTCTAAAAAGCATGGATATAAAAAGTGTAATCGTTCTTGACGTTCTGAAAAAAAGGTAATACAATAATAGTTGAATGAACGGTTCAGTTAAAGAGGTGAATACAATAGAAAATAGAATGAAATTGATATTTGACGCAGCCAGTTATTTATTTATCAACAAAGGGTATTCGCGGACACAAATGAAAGATGTGGCAAAGGAAATTGGCTTGTCAACCGGTATGCTCTATGTCTACTTTACAGGGAAAAGAGATATATTGAGTTTTCTTCTCAAAGGGACTATAGAACCAGTGTTTGTTACACAGGAATTTGAACTGCCAATTCGTTCCGAACTATTCGATTCTTTGGATAACGAAATCATGGAAGCGTTTGAACAGAATACTGGAGCATTTTCTGCTCACCTTGACGACATCGCAAATTATCCTCTGGATCAAATGTTATCCGAGGCATTTGACGTGATTTCAAAATACGGAATCGGCTGCTTACTCATTGAAAAAAATCCGGACGACTTAGGAAAGCTGACAGGTTACTATAAGCAATACCGCCAGAAATTTTATAATCAGGTTCTATCGTATATCACACAGTACATGCAGAACGGAACTTTCCGTCAGGTGGAACTTCCGCAGTATGTTGCACACTTAATCATCGAAACCCTGTCATGGTGGGGAATGCACATAACAAATGACGCTTTCGAGACACAAAAGGATATTACAGTTGAAACAGCTAAAAGTATATGTATGGATAACCTGCTTCACGCATATAAGAGATAACATTTTTACGGAGCAATAGCTCCGTAAAAAAATACAATTCTATTAAATGAATGGTTCAATCAGTGAAAGGAGAATAACTTTTATGAAACACAATTTAATTTCATTCGCCTGTATAGGTTTTTTACTCATGGGGATTTTAACAGGGTGTGAAGGACAAAAGGCGACCGCGCTCGTAAACACTCTTACATTCGATACCGGGGATTTTAGAAGCCTCCGGCTTGATTATGACGCAGATGATATCCATGTTTTGGAAAGTGATAATGGCAATGTGATATTAAAAGAATACATGAACGAGGATAAAAAAAGCTATTATGCCAGAACTTCCACACAAAACGGCGAACTGCTGATTACGGAGGGAGATAGACCAAAGAGTTCCAGTTTTGAATCATATATTGAAATTTACATTCCGCAGGACTATACCGCCAGTTTGTCCCTGCACTCCTCAAGCGGAACAATTAATTCGGACATTGTTCTGAATTTATCAGGCGATTTCAGTGTTGATACTACAAGTGGCGTAGTGGAAGTATCAAATACAAAGGCATCAAATATAAAGGCTATCAGTACAAACGGCAGTCTGTATTTTGAAAATATTGATGCAGACGAGGTGAACATACAGACTACCAACGCCACAACTTCAATAAATCAGATAAACGGAACTATCAGCTATCAATCAAAGGGTGGAAAGCTGACCGCTTCCGATATTCGCGGTTCCGGCTCCTTTAACGCCTCGGGTGATGGTTCCATAAATATTTCCTTTACTGATGTGACAAGCGATATTTCCGCATACTCCAAAAACGGAACTCTTATGGTAACGCTTCCTAATGAGCTTGCATTCAAGTTTTCGGCAACTACAAAAGAAGGCTCTATTGATACCTCATTTACAGACAAAATTGCCATTACCGCCAACACTGCCGCCGGAACCGTTGGTGCTTCCCCTGAAATAGCCATAGAGCTGGAAACTCGAAACGGCGATATTAAAGTATCAAGGTGACTATATGAAAAAAGACGATAAACCAACAAGAAAATTAATCATTGTAATTGCTGTGTTTCTTTCTCTTATGATTGCTCTGAGCCTGCTTTCTCTCCCTTATATCAAACTTTTATCGGAGCCGGAAACACAGCAGAAATTTAAAGCATGGATTACTTCCCTTGGCATAGGAGGCTGGCTTCTTGTCCTCTGTATTCAGATAGTCCAGATAGTGATTGCAAAAAATAGGCCGAAGAATTAAGGGTGCAGAACATGAGGAAAGAAATCCATAAGTATTCAAATTCAAACTTTACCATAAAGCGAATCCTCCAATAAAGATTATTTACAATTAATCGGTGACCGTTTGGCTGTATGCTGAACAATTATGATTTCCGTAAATATCTTTATTGGAGGGCTGCTAATTCCGCAAGCCTTTTTGTTTCTGTTATCTGCCCGGATCAGGTTCACCTTCTCACTCTGAATTCCGAGCTTTCTCTAGATAAATTATAACTTAACTGCCTGCAGCTGGGCTTTTACGCATAGCTCGGCGGCCTTGAAGGCGTGTTCCTGGGTCATTGCCTTTTCAGTCCTGTTCAGACAGTCTAGGATGAGCTGCCCGAAATACGGGTAACCCACTTTCCCCTCGATGTCATAGAAATATTCTCCTTTTTGGTTGGCCATATAAACGGTTCCCCCGCCTTTGTTCATCCCTATGTTCACATATTTCCGGAGCTCTATATAGCCATCGGTGCCCAGAATAAAGGTTCTTCCGTCTCCCCAGTTGGAGAGCCCGTCAGGGGTAAACCAGTCCACGCGGAAATAGCCTGTGGCACCGTTGTCCGCCACCAGCACCGCATCTCCGAAATCATCCAGCTCAGGATATTCCGGGTGGGCATAATTTGCAATCTGGCTGCGCACCACCGCGGCATCCCTGGCTCCGGTATAAAATAAAAACTGTTCTATCTGGTGGCTGCCTATGTCGCACAGGATCCCGCCGTATTTTTCTTTTATGAAAAACCATTCCGGCCTGGCCCCGGCGCTCAGCCTGTGAGGTCCCATGCCCATGGTCTGGATCACCCTGCCTATGGCGCCCTGTTCTATAAGCTGTCCCGCAAATACCGCATCTTCCACATGAAGCCGTTCGCTGTAATAAACCGCGTATTTCCTTCCGGTGTCCTTTACCATGGCTTTTGCGGCTTCCAGCTGTTCCAGCGTGGTCAGCGGCGCCTTGTCTGTAAAGTAGTCCTTTCCGGCCTTCATGACCCGAAGCCCCAAAGCGCAGCGTTCCGAAGTAACTGCTGCAGAAGCCACCAACAATACCTCCTGATCTCCCAGGACTTCTTCCTCGCTTCTTGCCCGTTTGGCCTGCGGGTATATGCTGCAATATCTGTCCAGTTTTTTTTCATCCGGATCGTAGATCCATTTCAATGTACCGCCGGCTTCAATAAGACCGTTGCACATACCGCCCACATGGGCATGATCCAGGCCCATTGCCGCAAATACAAATTCCCCCGGCTTGACAACAGGGTTCGGCTTTCCCTGGGGCATGTATTCCATCCCTTCTTTTCTTTCCATAACACAACCTCCCGATTTAGAATATCTTTATGGTGAATCCGCTTTCGCCACCGGCCTATTTGCTGTTATAGTCGCTTCCTACGGATATTTTCTGTCCGGAGCCCAGATTTACCACAGAAGATGTTTTTTCATAAAAGTGTATGGCATTTTCCTGTATGCCCCTGACTGTGTAGTAGGGATCATCCTTTTCAATAGGCAGGCTTACCGCCCTTTTTTCAAAACCCGCCTTGTATATGGCTGTTATTATCTCTATAGTAAGGCGGCCGCTTTGCCCTGTTACCAAGGGCGTCCCTCCGGTCTCTATGGCGGTGAGCACGTCATCTATCTCTCCCTGGTGCCCGGTATGGATGAGCTTTGGCAGGCTGTTGTAATAAGCATTCAGCTCCTTTTCCAGCCCGGGATTGTCCTCAGGAAAACCGTTGTCCCTGGAAACCGCGGCGCTCACCTTCCAGGGAGCTGAGATTCTGGCCTTTTCACCCTGAAAAACCACCTGCTGCTCCTCACCGTGATGAATAACCGAGCTGGTAATCTGCGCCACGGCCCCGTCAGGATACTGCAAAGCCGCTATGGAGATATCCTCCACCTCTGCGTTGTCATGGGCCGCATTGCTGAGCAGCGCCTGGACGTTTAACGGCCGGCCCATCATCCATGCGAGCATATCAATATGATGCACCGCATGATTCAGTGTACACCCGCCGCCTTCCTTTTCCCACAGACCCCGCCACCACAGGTCATAATAGCAGTGGCCCCTCCACCAGAAGGAGTCCACCTGGGCATGCAGTATCTTGCCGATCTTTCCGCTGTCCACTACTTTTTTCAGATTCATAACCGGGTCCTTGAACCTGTTCTGTGCAACGGCGGCCAAAACGGTCTTACTCTTTTGTGCGGCTTCAAGCATCATGTCGCATTCTTCAAGGGAGGCAGCCATTGGCTTCTCTACGATCACATGCTTTACGTCCTTCAAAAAATCAACGGCTATTTCCGCATGACAGAAGGGCGGCGTGCAGATACTGACCAGATCTATATCCTTTCTGCCCAAAAGCTTTTTGTGTGAATCCAAGATTTCTACCTCAAGTCCCAGTTCCTTTGCCCGGACCTGGCACTTTTCGGGATAGATATCTGCAAATGCCACTATCCGGCACCTTTCAGGAAACGACAGGTACGAGTCGATGTGGGCGTGAGATATATTCCCGATTCCAATTATAGCTATACGGATCATATTGACCTCCTTAACGGATGGAGCAGGACATCGAGATCACCCTCCCGTACTGTCATGCCCCTCATTGCCTTTACAATATTTATTTTATATTTACAAGAGTGGTCCCTCCATTGATAAATTTAATTTTATTTATAAAAATTAAAGATTATAATTAGAGATAAAAAGAATTAAATTATTGAGTTTAAATTATTGACATCATGTTGTCCGCATGATATTCTGTGACTGAAAATATGCCGGAGGTAAAGCATGAATAAGATTTCCAACCCTACAATGATTTACTTTGTTGAAAAGGAATGCACCCCTTCCTGGAAAATAAGCAATAACGAACTGACCTTCTATGATCTGCTCTTTATACTGAGCGGCAGCGCGGACTATATTATAGACGATGTGCCGTATCACGTGGAAAAGGGAGATATTTTATTTATAAGCTGCGGCAGTACACGTACGGCTTCCACCACAGGAATGAAATGTGTTTCCATAGATTTTCTTCTGAATGAAGGCGATGAAATATCCATACCCACTGTTTCAAACGTGGCGGACTTTGATGAATTCTACCATCTCTTCCGGGAGTTAAAATATGAATGGCTTCAAAAATCCGAAGGGTATCAGCTGAAATGCCAGGCGGTCTTTGCGCTGATCCTCCACAAGCTTCTTTATGGTCAGAAGGACGAAAAAGGCAACCGGCATGTCCGCACAATAAAAAGATATATTATAGAGCATTATATGGAAGAAATAACCGTTTCAGGGCTGGCAGACATGCTTAATATAAACCCCGTATACTGCGGAGCCCTGTTCAAAAAATCAGAGGGTATTTCGATTCATGAATTTATAATAAACGTCAGAATAAACAAAGCCGCCAGCCTTTTGCAGACCGGCGAATACAATGTGGGCGAGGTGGCAGACCTCACCGGCTTCAAGGATGTATATTATTTCAGCTCCACCTTCAAGCGTATAATGCATGTTCCCCCTTCCGGGTTCAGAGGGCTGGAAACTGTTTATCCTGATTAAAATAGAGGAATGTTCCAATTTAAAATCCGGTTTCCGCAACCGCGATTGTCCCGTATATTTACAGCTGCTGTTTTTTTCCTGCAGCCCGCTTTGGAGTTTTTTATTCCTTTACCGAACCCGAGGTCATACCCCCCACGATATATTTCTGTCCGGCCATATATACAATTATCACGGGAATACAGGTCAGTATAATATCCGCAAAAATATAATTCCAATAGTTCCTGTTCTTGCCGAAAAACTGGTAGACCGACATTGTCATGGGAAATAGCCTGCTCCTGCTTGACAGATACAGCGGGGTCAGAAAATCATTCCACACCCCCATGAATTGAAGTATAAAGCAGGTTACCAGCGTAGGTTTCAAAAGCGGAAATATAACATTGAAGAAAAGCCGCAAAGGCCCTGCCCCGTCAATTACAGCCGCTTCGTCAATTTCCGCCGGCACCGATTGTATGAAATTCCTGATGGTGAAAACACAGAAGGGTATCATGGCACTTGTAAAGGTTATGATTATTCCCGCCTTTGTGTCGGTCAGCCTGAAAATATTCAGGACGCGTACAAGGGTTACATAGTTTACAGGCAGAAACAGCCCGCAAAGCATGAAATAATACAGAAATGAATTTAACCTGGTTGCTTTTCTGCATATGATAAAGGCCGCCATAGCGCATGCGACCACGCCTACAGTTGTGGATATAAAGGCATAGGACAGGCTGTTGACAAAGCCCTGGACCAGATTTCCCTTTTCTATGACCTCGGTATAATTGCTGAAAAACCACTCTTTGGGGAGTGAAAGGCTCATCCTTGCCGCCTCGGCCTTTGATTTAAAGGAGTTTATAAATACCATGTAAAAAGGGAGCACAACAATGAAGCCTAGGAAAATACAAATCAGCTGTTTAATAACCGTACGGATAGTCTTTTTCATTACTGCTGCACCTCTCTTTTTGCCATTACTTTAACAACGAATATGCCAACTATTGCCGTTATGGCGAGCAAAACAGTATTTAAAGCGGTGGACATGCCGTATTGTCCGTTGGAATACAACTGGTAAGAATATGTTGTTATTACCTCGGTAGCATGCCCTGGACCTCCGTTTGTCAGAACATAAATGACATCAAACACTTTCAGTCCGTAAGTAATGCCAAAAACCAGATTAATTGTAATTGCACCTGTCAGCATTGGTAAGGTAACCGCCCGGAGCCTCTGCCAGAAGTTTGCGCCGTCAATCTGCGCCGCTTCATAATAAGACTTGGGAATTGTATTTAAACCGGCCAGGAAGATTGTCATGACATAGCCTATGCCCCGCCACGCGTCCACGCCGTAAATTGATTTCCAGACCACATTCAGGTCCGATAGCCATCTCTGCTTTAAAAACCCAAGCTGCAGTACATCCATACCCGTATTCAGCAAGCCCGTATTGTAATTTAAGATTGATTTGAATACCAGGCCTATGATTACAAAGGGAAGTATTGAAGGCAGGTATAAGAGGGTCCTGTAAAGTCCTTTTCCCCGCAAGCCCTCCTGCAGCATTATTGCAAGTAATAATGCCGGAATCAGTTTTATAATGTTTGACATTACGGTAAACATTAAGGTGTGCAAAATGCCGGACATGTAGTCCTTATTTGATGTAAAGATTTCAATATAATTCTGTAAACCCACAAAAGCGGTTCCTGAAGATGAGCTCCTGTAGTTCCAGTCGGTAAAGGAGTAAAAAACTCCAAGCAGGGCGGGCAGCAGGAAAAAACACGCATACAGCACAAGAGGAATAATTAAAAACCACTGTGGATATATCTTCTTTTTGTTCACAATAACCCCTCTTTCCCAAATGGTGCAGCAAGCCGGACACTCGCTGCACCACCTTTTTCTTTATTTCCAGTTGGAATCTCCCGCCGCCTTAGCAGCCTCCGCCCTGTTGGCATCCATGTTTTTCAGCACGTCGTTGGCGCTCATTTTATTCATACAGAAGGCAATCATATCCGCGCCGAAATTCATCCAATAATTATTCGTATATTTTGTGGCAGTCTGAAGTACGCCGGTTTTCATTTTTTCCGGAGATATTTTCGACATGAATTCCTGCTCTTCGGGCAGCCATTTCTGAACTACGTTCTTGTCGGTTACATCTATGTTTGTATAGGCCGGAGAATTATCCAGGATTTCCTGCAGGCTCTCCGTAGTTGTACAGAATTTGAAGAATTCTTTTACGAGGTCCGGATGTTTTGTCCCTGCATATCCGAACATGGTGGGCCCGCCCGGATTTGTGGGGAAGAAATCGTTATCGCCCAGTGGTATCAAAAACAGGCCGAATTCATCTTTTGTTCCCGTATCATCCTTGATCTGTTTGATATAGCTGGAGTTAGCCATTGCCATGGCAATCTTCCTGTCTCCGAAATCGTTTGCCATATTTGTACTGTCTGTGCC
>JAEWSZ010000046.1 GCA_023397905.1 Bacillota bacterium
GGCAAAAGGCAAAGCTTTATGGATTTCTTCAAAGCTGTATCCCGAATACCATTGATAATATGCCAGCGCCCAAGCAGCCCAATAGACCGGCGAACGCTCAAAGTGCGGCGCAGGAATTACATCCACATACTGACCAGTTGTAATCAAAATGACTTCGCGGGCAAGTTCAACCCCACTTTTCCCTGCAATATATTTTGGATTACCTCTGCCGAATTCATCCACAAGCCCGGATTGTAAGAACAACATGAAGAATTCATCCGGTTCGTAGTTCAGATCTGAAACTGCATAGACCATCATCGCCGCAAGGGTTTTCTGTGCTTTATTCAGGTAGGATTCTTTGTAAGCGCGGGTCATCATTTTTCATCTCCTCTCTAAGGATATCCAGTACGTACAGGTCATTCTTCAATGTCTTAAGATCTCTTTTCCTGCTTTGATATTCCTGGCGAGCAAGGTTGTCTCTGCTCATCCGCTTAATATGATATTCCTGATAGCTTGCCGCTTCATAGCCTTCAAAATGGATTTGCTCAAAAGCCTTTGGAGAGATCAAAACCACTTGCTCGCCAAGAGCTCCAAGACGCATAGCCTCGCTTAAATCCCGCAAAGAAAGGATTCCGCTGATAAAATCCTCCGCAAAGGAGAAATATGAATCATCAGCCCTGTAGCCTATAATGTATTCCTTCCCTGCCAGAACCGGCATAAAAGTTTGAGTGACATATTCCCGCGCCTGCAAGGCAAGTGCTGCAGACGTATCAAAAGTGCGGTTTTTAAGCAGCAGAGCCAGCCAGTTCAATATGTGGTAACTACCGCCGGAAAGGTGAAGCAAAGAAAGCCCTTCGGTATTGAGGGTATACTTGTTGGCAAAACCGTCCTTTTGGATCGGGCAGGCCCATTCTTTGGCCAAGTCCGGACTTTCCGTGCAATAAAATCCCTGCCCGTAATCATTGTATGACTTACCTTTGCCAAGCTCGGGTCGCTTAACGATTTGAGGCGAGCCGTTATATATAATCATAATAGAGTCCTCCTGCCCAAAAAAAGTATCGTCACAACGATATCGCATTATATGCTTTAAGTATATCGTTGTAACGATACCTTGTCAATGAAGAAGGCTTCGGTTAGGGTGTCTCAATAAGAAATAACAGGGGTTACAGGTTAATTTCTATCGTCAGAATTCAACTGAAATATTACCGATCCGTTTCGATTATTATTAAAAAACGATTCACTGACATCAAACTCCCTGCTGTGCTATAATGTTTTCAGAGGTGGTAGATGAAGAATGAAGAAAAGCAACTGCAATCACCTCAAGTAGATACACTTTCGCTCAGGACAGTTGCATGGCTAAACTTTAATTAAATGGGTTTAGTTGTCATTCTTGTGTTTATCCAGATATTCCTTACAACCAGTTGAAAAGTGAACAAAATAATCTGCTTCGCCCGCAATAGGCAGCCAATAGCTGGTTATTTTCATGCCCTCTCTTTCTTCGACATAACATTGCGCCTCATTTGATTTAAGCGCCAGCATAGCCCTGCAGCCCCTGTGATCAGCAGGATCACCACCATTGCATTTTACGCCTGCATTATAACCCGGAACCATGTGAGCAAAAGATTTGCATACGTCATTCGCAGCAACAACATTAAAGCCGCGGCGAATCAGCCTTGCCACGTCAGGATATTTTCCCCACATCATTTCAAAGGCATCAGCAAGTTTTTTTTCGTGTTCTTGTAAATCAGACATAATTGACCTCCTTATATATTTACATTATTGGGTAAATACCGGTATAATATTGATACCTGTATGTCTTTAAGTATAATGAGGCAATATATAAAAGTCAAGAAAATTATTACTTACACTAAACTAAGTTTTGTATAGATAATAAACTGGAGGTCGAAATGCAGATATCTATTGGACAAAAGATCAAAAGTTTCAGGCAGGAATTGAAAATTACTATTCCGCAATTGGCAGAATCGACTGGCTTGTCGCGTGGATTTATCAGCCAGGTAGAAAATGATAAAGTATCACTTTCGCTGGACAGCCTTCAGAAAATTGCTGAAGCGCTTCATATGCCGGTTAAAAATTTTTTGGATGACCAGCCTTTTGAACCTGTGCTCACTAAAAATAATAGCAGAAGCAGAATAAAGTCTGAAGGTGAGCATGAAATAGAAATTTTATCAGCAGCTTTTGGCCGCCAGTTGCAGGTATTAATAGTTGATCTTCCTTTTGGATATCAAACAGGCAATCAAGCCCACATACAGGATGGAGAAGAATTTATTCTGGTATTGCAGGGCAGAGTCAATGTTATTCAAGGAAAATTTTCTGCGATTCTGGAAGAGGGCGACAGCATTCATCTTGATGGAACATACCCACATCTTTGCCGTAACATAGAGAATCAGCTGGCTAAGATCCTTGTAGCAGCAACTCCTCCCGCATTATTACCTATTGAAAAAGCGGAAGAAGAATTTTTAACCTGATGTTTCTTCCATGCCTTTTTTGCAAACGGCAGGGCATAAACAAGGCAAACAGCGTATAAACAATTATCCGCATTGTTTAGCGGGAGCCTCAAAACTGGCCCCCCTAAGCAGGGTGTTTAATTTTTATGTTTACACCGCTACCAAAAGGATTTTCTGCAATTGCCGAAAATTCTCTTGGAAGGGTTGACATTTATCTAAGGCAGATGTAGAATATCGTTGTAGGCAATTGTCTTAAATGGAGGTGATTATAATAGAAACAATGAAAAGACTACCGGATACGGAGTTTGACATTATGAAAGTGGTGTGGGCAAATGAGCCGCCTATCACGACGAATATTATTATGCAGCAGCTTGGGCATGAAAGGAAATGGAAAGCGCAAACGGTCATTTCCCTTATGCTGCGGCTAGTGAAACGTGGTTTTATCAGAACGGAAAAAAACGGGAAAGAACGTGTTTTTTTCCCTCTCATCAGTAAAGAAGATTACCTTTCTTTTGAAACAAAAAATTTCATTAAGCAATACCATGAAAATTCATTTTTGAGCTTGGTGAATACCCTATATACTGGTGAAAAGCTAACTGAACGGGAAGTAGATGCCTTGATTAAGTGGGCAAAAGAAAGGGGGGATTAGGTTGCAGAGAACCTTTACTTCTTTCCTGGAAACATCAATAGTAATGTCAGTTGTTATATTGGCATTTATGGTGATCACGCCGTTGATTACTAAAAGATATGCGGCAAAAGGGCGTTATTACACCTGGCTGGTCATTGTGATGGGGCTAATCGTACCGTTTCGTTTGCACCCCCAGTTTTTTTCGATTCAGCTAAAACCCTCATTGCCGATCATACATGCCACTCAATCTATTCCCGTTTATGAGAGCACTATGTCCGTTGCCAAGATGCATACTGAGATCTCTTGGTATGCATCACTCAGTTATATTTGGTTGACAGGTGCCATCTGTTTTCTTGTCTACCATGCTGTCCGTCACTGGCAATTTCTGAAGTTTATAAAAAGATGGAGTGTCGGAACAAGTGATCAGGAAATATTGGATGTCTTAAATCATGTTCAAACTGAATTAGGAGTTTCATCAAAGATAAATGTAAGAGTATTTGCCAACATAGACAGCCCATTGCTGGTGGGTTTCTTACATCCAACTATTTTGTTGCCGTCCGAAAAACTGCCTTATACTGATCTTGCACTGGTTCTGAGACATGAGTTGGTACACTTTAAGCGAAAGGATTTATGGTATAAAACATTTATTTTTCTTGCGGTGGCCCTACATTGGTTTAATCCGTTCGTGTATTTAATGGCGAAAGAAATATCTTTACAATGTGAACTTTCCTGCGATGAAGAGGTTATTAAGGGTAACTATGCCTCTAGACGGCAGCAATATATTAAGGCTATTATGTGCGCCAAAAATGAACAATTAACTGTGAAAACGATGTTTTCAACTAATTTTTATGATGGAGGTAGGAAAGAAATGAAAAATCGAGTTCTTGCAATTATGGGTAGATGTGATAAAAAAATCGGGATTGGATTATTGGTTGCCGTGAGCATTGCCACGCTTGGTACGGGGATGGTACTTGCTATTGACGTGCCATCGCTAGCGCGAATAACACCAACTTATACATCTATGATTGAAGTCGAGTCAGGAAAAGAGTTTCCCGATGATCAATTATCCGCTCCCCTTTTTACAATTGACAAGTTGTCATTGGATAACAATAAAGCAGCTAAGGAACACGATATACCTATTAATGCAACCATAATTTACAGTAAAGAAGGGGGATCTTCGTGGACGCTCAAAAAAGACCAAATTGTAGTACTGGATCTAGCAATAGTGGACAGGGGATTTGAATTTGGTCAAGGAACGGAAATAGGTTACATTTTGAATGGTGAAAAAGTTCCTGTTTTTTCGGAGCAAATCAAAAGCGGAGTTAATATAGAATTTGTCGCCCCTAAAAGTGGAGATTATTTTTTCTATATAAAAGCAGAGTCATCAGACCCATTATTAGTAGAGTCTTTCTCTATTTCTTAGATAAAAACATCCAATATTGCTGCGGAACAAAAAATTCAAAGAACCGGAAATGAAAGGACACGGGGATATGGCCCATCAGCAGGACGCTTGCCGCACGAAGTAACGCAAAAAGAGAGCATTGCAGCTTTTTATCACGAAGGAAATACTATGAAACTCCCAACAAGATGAACACGGCAGGCAAAGCCAAATGTAAGGATAATCGCAAAAAGCGGCGGAAGTGTTTTTGAAAACTTTTTTTCCGGGACGGCCTGTATTATCCTTTCAATCAACGTGACATAAAGAGCGACATAAAAAAACGTCGTAAAAATATTGCCTGGGGCAGTCTGTAAATACTCTGAAGGCCAGGCCAGATCAATCACTAGATTCATTGTGCCCATAGCCAGGGAAGCAATATACAAACGCAGTGCGAATTTCTCTCTGCTTCTTGTATGCCATATTCCTTGCGACAACACATACAAAAACAAGGGAGCCGCTATCCTGCCTATGATCCTCACCATTTCAGAAGCGGTATTGATCGCCGGAATGACTGACAGAAATGCAGCAGCATGATCCAATGTCATAAATATAAGGGCTATTATCTTTAACTGGAAAGAATTCAATCCATTGCCCAGGGGAAAAGGCAGCCGGCCGCTGCGTTTCATATGTAATGTCATATCAGGCATTTGATCGCCTCACGATCTCTATTTATTTGTGTACTTGATTATCCTTTATATTAAGGTATAAAAAATAGTAATCCTTACCAACGTCTAATGAAATGTCACATTTCACTTTTATACAGGCCATTGCGAAATAAAGCAAGTAAGCTGGCGGCACTACCACCAGCTTACAAGACGTAAGAATCTGCATAAGTCAGAACAAGGTCTTTCGCTTGGCAGCTTCTGCACATATTCTTCAGTCGGAAACCGTTACGACCAAATCATCTATTCCTGATGCCATAATGTAATAATTATCTATCGCAGATAGATTTGTAAATTTTTTTGTTCTTTTACTTCCATCTAAGACAAATTGCTGAATATTCACCTTATGCAATGCGTCATATAACACAAATTCGCCCTTGTATTCGCCCTTTGGTATAGATACCGTAATTTCTTCACTATTGGTATAAAATTGATAATTGGCGAGCTCTTTTCCTTTTGCTTCAATCTTTCCATCTCGGGTCAGATTAGCATATACTTTTCCTTCTGCGACAGGGATTCCCTCGGATGCTGCATAGGATGCCGTATCAACTTCCGGCTCCACCGTTACCTCTCCACGCTCAATCTTTTTAAGAATGTCCTGCCATTCCTCCGGCGAAAATTTGCGCTCATCAGAGAGCTTAACCGAAATGAGCGTTGCCGGTGCACTGTCAATGGAAATGGGGCCGGATACACCTTCTGACTTCATTTCAAAATTCCCGGTTAAATGGACTTTTTCAGTATTGGAATCCGGTGTACTTATGGCTGCATAATATTCACCGGAAGGAACATTGTTTGTACTAATCGTTCCTGAAGCACTACCACCTACATAATTAGAAATCCAATACTGTTGGCTATTATCATTTTTACTGATAAAGCCTACTTGTATTTTTTGTCCCATTGGGCTCCAGTTTACACTGAATTGCATCTTATCGACTTCCGAATTGATATAATGTGACGAAGAACTTGTCACATAATCATTAGGAGCTAAATTAGGACTACTAATTGAAAAACTATCTACACCAAAGTTCATACTGGTATTTTCCAATATTTCCAGTTTTCCGTACGATACAGCTTTAGGAAGTGGCTGCTGATTTTGCTCTTTACTTTTGTCGAGTGGCTCTTGAGACTTTATAGATTTTGTCTCTTTGCTCAAATTATGAATATCATTTGCGAGGTCTACATGTATCGTAATTTCTATATCTTTGCTTGGTTTGTCATTTTGGGTAGGATTCTGGATAATGAAATAGTAATTTCCGTCTTTGGGTATTTCATAGCTTGATTTATTTTCAATGGTTTTCCCATCGAGATATGAAACATCACTATATTCAAAAATTGATACCTTCAAATTGCTACCGCTGAAGCTATAATCCAGATTTACAATGTCTCCTTTATGGAGCGCATAACCTCCAAATCTTACATCCTCACCAGATTTAATTTCTCCATAGGAATTGGAGAAAGTTACGCTTTCAGTAATGCTTTCTACCGCCGTACCAAAGTCTTTGTCCTGTGAAAGACTTTTTTCTACTAATTTTGGAGTATTATTTGCGGCATAAGCAGCGACAGCAACTCCGGAGGCGCCGATTACAAGAATTGCCGCAACAGCTAAAACCGCAATGTGCTTCTTCGTTTTCTTAACATTTAATAACATGGTTAATCTCCTTTCGATGTGCTTCCTGCTCTCGCATAGGGAGGAACAAAAAGCCGTTTCAACGCCGGAATGTCTGTCCAGTGTGTTCAGGATGGCCTCGCCATAAAGTTTTCTTTCCTCACGGGACATTTCGGACGCCAGCGCCTCGTCGCAGGACAGCTCGCCCCATGTGTTTACGTCCTTGCGGAGAACATAGGCAAACGGGTTAAACCAGTGCAGCGTTCCCGCTGCCAGGGCAAGCATTTTCACCCACAGATCCTTTCGTTTCAGGTGCGTAAGCTCATGGGTCAATACCAGCTTTAAGTCGGTTTCCTGCATGTTGGAGGTTGGCAGCAATATCATGGGGTGGAGTAACCCCACCAGCATAGGGCTTGTGATCTTACGGTTCTGCACGAGTTTTACTA
>JAEWSZ010000058.1 GCA_023397905.1 Bacillota bacterium
TAAAGAGCAACACCGACTACGTCATAGACCCTGAAACCGCATACAATGACATCATAATGGCAGTGGACAGCGTAACAGGCAAGGAATCCAGCTTTACATACGGAGAAGACCGCATAAGTGTTGAAACCGGCGGAACAACAGGATATTATATAACTAACGAAATAAACAGCATAACCGCCATACTTGATAGTACCGGAAACCAGCTGGCAGCCATTAATTATGACGAATTCGGTGTAATACTGAACCCCGGAGCAGTGAGCACAAACGGGAACATATTTGCTTACACTGGGCATGTATACGACGACAGCACCGGGTTCCATTACGCAAAAGCCAGATACTATAACCCGACAGCAGGAAGATTCATCAGCGAGGATACATACAAAGGGGATATAAATGATCCGGTAAGCTTGAATTTGTATACGTATGTAGAGAACAATCCCATTAATTTTGTTGATCCAAGTGGGTATACAAAAAAAGACATTGTATATGGTATCACTCAAAGAGTTGATATGAACATGTTTAGTGTGCTGTTAATTGGATAGTAAATAATTTATTGGGAAAAGGATATAGTGTAAATGACAAATCTGACTATTATCTTGGATGCATTATAGGAGATGCGATATCACTTTTAATAGGTGCAGGGGCATCAATATCGGGTATTGCTTCTATAATAGGTTCAATAATAGCAGGCGGCGGTGTCACAATAAGTTCATTTGGAACACTTACAATTGGAGGTGTAGCCATCGCTGTTTCTGGTGTTGTTGCAGGGACTGCCCAAATAACATATGGTGGCATAGTAGTAACATCTTCGATAAGTAACTTTGGTAATGATATTAAAATGTTTTCTGAATATAGTAAGGGTGGGAGTAATGGTGGAAATATTAAAAATGTGTATAACTCCATTAAAGAAGCCCCTAAATATCCGAAAGGGTTTGAGCCTGTACAAAATGGAACAGAGAAAATAAAAGTAAAAAATGGTGAACTGTTAGATAATCTTAGGAAAATTGAGAGTGGTGAGTGGAATAAAATATACAAAGACGGATATGTTGACGGGAAACGTGTTTCAATTCATTACTTTCAAAGTAAATCTGGAAAGGTTTTTGATGTTGATGTTAAAACTGGATAGAGCAATAATTATTAGAGGAAGGAATGGATAAGATGAATTTAAGAATAAGTGTCACTGAAAAAAAAGCGGCTGAAAAACTTTTATGTGTATTGAATATCGGTCTCATGCACTGTATAAAAACAGGTATTTTATGTATTGAAGAAGCAGAGAACTATTTATATAGCCCATATTCAATGAAGAAGTTGGAAGAAGCTAATATAAATGCTGAAATCATCGATTTAATTCATTTAGGTTGCGAACTTGAGAATGTTGAAAGAATTATTCCAGATAAGCTAGATAAGTCAATAGATGAAATTATAAGTAATGCTGTTAAAGTTTTAAAAGAGATACCACCAGTAGACTTACCTTCAAAAAAGTGGATAGACTCAGTTGATTAAAAAAGTGGATTGATTAAGTAGCAGATAGCTTTTCAAGGGCGGTTGTCTATTAACATATGGTGGCATAGTAGTAACATCTTCGATAAGTAACTTTGGTAATGATATTAAAATGTTTTCTGAATATAGTAAGGGTGGGAGTAAAGCTCCTGACTATATAAAAGATAATCGCGTCCCTTTAGATAAGGAGACAGCATTGAGCGGCAAGGAGTACCAAAAGACTAACATTAAAGTTAAAGGTGCTCAAGTTTACAAAAATGGGGATAAATATTATTACCGTGATACTTTCCATACAGGGGAGGCATCACATTTAGAGGTGTTTGATAAGAGAGGGAACCATATTGGTGAAGCTAATCCACAAACTGGAGAACTAATACCAGGGACAGCAGACCCGACAAAAAAGATTAATGTAAAGTAATATCATTATTAGTAGAAAGGTGTTGACGTATAAATGCCTTTCTACTAAGTATATATTTTGGAGGTGAGTTCGTATGTTTGCAAAAACAAAAGAATTTAAGCAGAAAGATAATGATGTATATTTTTTTCAGACTGTATCAGATAAAATAATTATTAATGATAACTACGTTGGTATATTAATACTTGACAGCAATCTTAATTTAATAAAAAGTTTGACAATTTTTGATGGGATAACAGTATACTCCTCTTTTGTTAATAATATTAATGAAGAGATTTTATTGTTTTGTCCAGACAACGAATGTATTGTGTATGTTAACCTTAAAAATTATGAATACAAGGTGATTTATTTTGAGGATGGATTAGAGAGTTTAATTTTTTCAAATTTATATGAATGGAATGACAATAGCTTAGTTCTAACAACATTTAAAGGTGAGTTCTATAGCATTTGTATACGCGAAAAATCAATACAAAAAATTGACCCTGAGGAGGTCGAAAGAGAATATATTGAGTTACATAAACTGTACCAGGAGTCAAGAAAACATAAAGTTTTTAGGGTATTTTCAGATGAAAATATAGCAATTATGGATTGTGGTGAGCGTAATATTAACATTCTTAACTACAAGAACCAAACAAAACATGTTTTTAATAATACCACTATTGATTTTCTTGATATCGATTTTAGAGAGGGGATACTTGCTATAATAAATGAAAATGTAGTGGATATAATAACCGATAATAGTAATGCCATGATATATCCAGAAGAAAATTATATATTCTTGCAGGGAAGGATATTAAGCAAGCTAAGTAATCTTTTTCTTATTGTGCTAAGTAGTAGCAAATCAAATGCTAGTAACTCTGGAGTGGAAATGTTTAAACTTTGTAACTTATAAATAATACCTTTAATTAGGGTTGGATATGGGTCATATGATTGGGGCTGACACCTTAGAATTGGTGTAATACAGGCAGTTATCTTAATAGAGGTAACTGCCTGTATTTATATCTTTTGTAAGGGAGTACTAATAAGACCAGTATTAGAGGATGTTATTACCGAAATAAAAAAATCAGATGCATATTCTTTTGTTAAGAATCCTTAAAAATTTTTGTCTTCGCTTAATAAGTAAGCAATATAACTTGTATTATAGGTCACACAGTCGGAGAAGACCGCATAAATGTTGAAACGGACGGGACAACAGGATATTATATAACTAATGAAATAAACAGCATAACCGCCATACTTGATAGTACCGGAACCCAGCTGGCAGCCATTAATTATGACGAATTCGGTGTAATACTGAACCCTGAAGCAGTGAACACAAACGGGAATATATTTGCTTACACTGGGCATGTATACGACGACAGCACAGGGCTCCATTACGCAAAAGCCAGATACTATGACCCGACAGCAGGAAGATTCATTAGTGAGGATGCATACAAAGGGGATATAAATGAGCCGGTAAGCTTGAGTTTGTATACATATTGTGCTAATAGTCCTATAATGTTTTTGGACTCATCAGGACATTTACGGGAGCCAGGGTATGTAAATGGTGTTTGGTGTTTAGACCCAGATGCAACGGAGTTTGGAAAAGACTCAGCAACATACCAGTCGCTTGTTACGTTAGGAAACTTATATAATGGGACAAAAGACTCTGATAAAAGGAATCAGTATCATGAATTGGCAGATAACATAAGGTTGCAAGCAAGATCTCCCAAGTTTAATTTTTCATTAGTTCCTAGGCCTACATTTGTAGCGGATAACACGCAAGGCATTTATTATTCACCTGAAAATTCTTTAGTAAAAATGTTTGGGTATAACGATATTTATGATATTGTTTTCGGTGCTGCTAGTGATATGGATACTATAAAGATGGAGTTTGATAATTTTAGAATTCAATTCTGAAAATCAGGAGATTACAAGAATATGGGACTTGGTGGTGAAATGGGTATTTATACTAGTAGTAAAGGGTTAGGGTATTTCGGGCACTATGATGGCGCGGGTTTAATAAACTACATGCCTATGTCTTTTGCTCTATATGTAAATGATAATAAGTATCCTATTTTTACTAGATATGACTCGGCACACTGGTGGGTGAATGGTTTTCTACCAGGATATGAGGGCGTATCTGCAAGTGATATAAGAATGATAGAGAGTATTACATTAAAAAATACCCAAATGGTAAATTCTTTTATTAATCAACTCCCAAGTAGTGTTAATTATACTGTAAACGGGTTAAGAGTTGATTATGATTGGAAGTAGTGTAGAGAAATATTTTAAATTCTGTTGTATAAATGATTCTTTTTTGAGGAATTGATTACTATGAGTATAAAACGGCCTTGGCAAATATTTGCGTTAGTTACTAGCTACCTTATAGGAATTTTTTATATTATTAATTTTATGTACTACCAAATAATTAATAAAGAAAGCTTTCTTTCATTAATCATTCTAAGTGTAATAGGTATAATTTTCATTATATTGATTATTGCTCTGATTATAAGGCGTCCATGGGCATATTATATGAGCATGGGTTTATTGCTAATTATTTGTATTCTCAGTGCTGTAAATATCATTTTTATTTTTTTTATGCCTTTTATTTGGATTATACTTATTCCCATATCTGGGATAGTAACATTGTACGCTATTTTATGCTCATCTACTCGTATTTATTTTGGAGTAGGAAAAGAAAAAATCAAATAATAAATATTTAAAAAGCCAATATCTGGTTCTGGTAAAGAAAAAGCAACGGACGTACCAAGTTGGGCTAAAGGAAATAAGCCATATACCACCGAGAACGGGAAAGATTTTGCAACAAGATTGATGAATGGAAAATATGGAAAAGGGAATTGGAGTACCAGTTCAAAAGAATATAGTCAAATCAAAAAATGGGGAGATAGAGGATTTAAGTAAAGGAGATATCTATATGAAAGAGTTTGTATATTTGCTCAGGCATACTTATGAATATGGCGAAGAAATGGAACATGAAGAAACTAAAATAATAGGAATATATTCGTCGAGAGAAAAAGCGGAAGAAGTAATTAAAAGATTTGTTCTTTTACCTGGGTTTAAGAATTATCCAGAAGAGTACTTTGTAATAGAAGAATATTTGCTTGATAAGGATATGTGGTGGACTGAAGGATTTATAAAATGGGAAGAAGCAAATAACGAAGATTCTAATAATTCTATATGAGATTATAAGATTAGGCTGTGGTCTATATGATGACCGTCTTTCTTTCTGTTTTGAAACGAATAGCCATAAAAGAGAAAAAACGAAACCTTCAAAATAAACAGCATAACCGCCATACTGGATAGTACAGGAATCCAGTTGGCAGCCATTAATTATGACGAGTTTGGTGTGATACTGAACCCCGGAGCAGTTAACACAAACGGGAACATATTTGCTTACACGGGGCATGTATACGACGGCAGCACCGGGTTCTATTACGCAAAAGCCAGATATTATGACACTGCGACTTCATGCATGTTATCTGAGGATACTAATAGAGGAGACCCGAAAAATCCACTAAGCCTGAATCTTTATACTACTGTTGGAATAATCCCATTAGGTACATGGATTCAACTGGTAATTGGCCTGAGGCAAAAGATGTAACTCGGACTTGCTCGGTGGCTAATAGCAAACCCAGCCGCCGTTTATGCAACCCAACAGGGATGGTTTAGAGAGGCGTTTTATGCAGCGGGATTTGTCAGGGATTCAGGTGGCATGTACCATGCGAGGCCAGACGCTATACAACAAGTGGGAGGTTATAACGATTTTTATGATATTGTATTTGGCTATGCCACAAGTATGGATAAAGCAAAATTCCAATTTACCAGCGGTGATCGAGAGTATATGTTCTGGGAATGGAAAGGCGATTACCTAAATTTAGGTGCAGGCGCAGAGTTGGGTATATATTCAAACAAATTTCGATGCTGATAATATTACTGCTAAACTCAAATTTTAGAAGGAAGTGTTGGCTGTGAGTAAAAGAATTATATTGATGCTATTTATATTTGCAGGTTTGCTGTTGTTTAGCTCATGCGATAAAATCGGAGGCGATGACAAACTAGGAGGAGGAATACTTGTGGGCGAAGATAAAAAAGCCGATGCACGAATGGAACAAATAGTTTCAGCTCTGAAAGGCAAAGATAAAGAAGCATTAAAATCATTGTTTTCTAATAAAGCCCTGGATGAAGCCAATAGTTTTGACAACGAAATCAATGATTTATTCGATTTGCTTCAAGGAGATATAATTTCTTGGGAAAGGGACGGCTGGGCTTCTGACGAATCAATTGAATCTGGTAAGAAATCCTTAATGATTCGCTTTGCAATCAATGTTAGCACTGATAAAGATGTCTATCGGTTTTTCGTTATTGATTACAATATGGATACCATAAATCCTGATAACCAAGGAATTTATATGTTGGAATTGATAAAAGATTATGGAGAGAAAGATTTGGAGTCGTGGCAGGATAGAATGCGTGCCGGTATATATATACACTAAAATAACAAAATAGAAGTCCATCAGATGTTTCATTAATATTAAACACAAGGTCGTCACAAGCATTAACTCAAGCAGGCATACCTCGGAGTCAGTGGAATACAGTAAATCAAACTTGGAATCAACTTTTTGAAAATATGTTTACTGGTCAATTATCAAGAAATGGACTTACTTCAGCAGGAGCGCCTACAGTTAGAATGAGAGGAGGTAATAAATAATGCAAACAAATAAGTTATGGGAATTTCCTGTGCCGTCTACATACATTGCAGATGGCGGTGTGAAATTAATTTATCCAGGTGGAGATGCATTGCTACTATTTGATTATTACGACAAAGAAAAGAACTTGCTGTTTTTAACTCAGGTATTATGTTTGATGCAGTTCAAGCACATAGACATACTACAGAGAAGTTTATCAAGTCGTTACTTGGGGCTTATGATAGTCTTGTCGAGATTACAGACTCCCAATGGGTTAAAGAATTAAAAGAAATCAATAAGGAAATAGCTGATTATTGGGACATAAAGCATTATGCTATATTTTTAGATAGCAATGGATTATTTGAGTTTGTAGCAAGAGAATACAAAATGCTGGAAACAAAAGAAGGTGGTATAAATGGACTATTTGAAGTTAAGTAAGGAAGTATCATTTGCTTTGCGTCATGCCCCATGGGAATATGAATTGGAATTGGATGATGAAGGCTGGGTAGATATCACACAATTACTTTCTTCTCTGCATGAGTCCAGAGAGTGGCAAGGATTAATTGAGAAGGATTTGCAAGTGATGATGGAAAGGTCTGATAAAAAGCGCCACGAAATAGCAAGTGGAAAGATTAGAGCGGTATATGGACATTCTATTCCCAAAAAAGTTTTAAAAGAACCTATGGCACCACATGAAATATTATACCATGGTACAGCAAGGCGCTTTATTCAAGCAATAAAGGGAAATGGTTTATTACCTCAGAATCGGCAATAGGTTCACCTGTCTGTTGATACTGAAACAGCATTACAGGTAGGAAAAAGGCGTGATGATGAACCCGTTTTGTTAAGAGTACAGGCACTTAAAGCATGGACTGAAGGTATAAAGTTTTATGTTGGTAATGATAAAGTGTGGTTAGCTGACACTATTCCAAGTAAATACATTAGTTTTGAGTAACTATACAGCACAAATATTTTAAAACACTTTTGATGCGGCCACAAGGGAACAATTGAAAAACGATATCTTATATATCAGTTTTATTAACTAGTAAAAAGAGAACTTTCTATGATTTTTTGTTGGGAACATATGTTATAGATAAAGGTGGTATATAATGAATTATAAAGCTTTATTATTACTAATTCTGGGCGTTCTAATAATAATTTTTCCACAAGTTATCAGATATTATAGAGCATATGAATATGGAGAAAAGCCGACAAAAGGTTTTATTATTATTCAAAGGATTACAGGAGTACTGTTTGTAATATTATCTATTATCATGCTAATACTTGGAATAACATAAACCATTGATTTTATTTAAAATGGTAATCCCAAGATATTAATAAGGAATCCAGCTTTACATACGGAGAAGACCGCATAAGTGTTGAAACGGATGGGACAACAGGATATTATATAACTAACGAAATAAACAGCATAACCGCCATACTTGATAGTACCGGAACCCAGCTGGCAGCCATTGATTATGACGAGTTTGGTGTGATACTGAACCCCGAAGCAGTTAACACAAACGGGAACATATTTGCTTACACGGGGCATGTATACGACGGCAGCACCGGGCTCCATTACGCAAAAGCCAGATACTATGACCCGACAGCAGGTTAATACTGGGGAGCGGGTAAGTCTGTGGGGAAACTTGCAGGTTCGTTAAACGGTTTAGGGGAAAATAAAATGAACTTCATAAAACATAAATCAAGCAGGTATATAGTTTTAATTGTAGCACTGATGATTATTGGAATTGCTGGATATACTGTCTATTCCATGGTATCTGGTGGCAGTAACGAAACAGGTAAAACTGAAAACGGATATAGAGTAGACAAAGAACCCATTACAAATCGTTTCTCTAAATTAGGTCAATTTGATAAGTGTTACTGGAAGGCTGATACTGTAGGAAAAAGTAGTGCTGGTCCATCCCCGTATTGGATGAAGGGGTTTGTGATACTACATAGTGAGGACTTTGAAACATTTAAGTCACAGTATAAGTGGCGGGATGTAGAGAGTGGATGGAAGCCATCGCTGGATGCGGGTATATTAAATATTCAGCCCTATAAATGGTCGTATAGTGCGGAGTTTGATAATTATATCAAATCAGCAAATTATGTCGGTAAGTTCTACCTGGACTTAGAGAATGGGATTGTGTTTTTCGATATCCAGAAGTAAACTCCAGTCGCGGAGCTTTTAGCGAGGACTATAAACCAGATAGGGAGCAAGATGATTATGATATTAGGTAATAAATTAAAATTTGCTATAGAGTATGAACTGGATAAGCAATATGGGGGAGAATGGCTATTTGGGAAATTCTGTTATTGGATTGGCGGTCAATGTATAGGGAACTATGATCTAGGTACCTCCTTAAGAGATGTATTATTTCAAGTTGAGTCAATTTTACGTGATAATGGTAATCGAACAAATAATAAATTGTTCATTTTAGATTCAATTGATTTATTTAACAGATTAAATAATGCACTATATGCCTGTGATATAGATATATATGATAGTCTTGCCATTGAAGAAACTTGGGCTAGACACAATGTTTCTTTACCAATTGATATTTTGGATGATTGGAAAATATTTATGGTAGAGAATAATACAAAAATCCGAATAATCATAAAAAATGTATTGGAACAAAGTATAAAAGAAACTACTCTGGTACCTGGTGAATTTGATAATGTTATTTCAGAATTATTTAAAGAATTAAATTCATTTGATTCAGAAATTGAAAAGAATTAACGCAAAACTATCAAATCCTAGGATTTACTAAATAAGGAGATTGATCGTGAAACCATATCAAATAGTTAGATTGATGACTGACAAATATATGGATGAAGGTATTAAAGCAGGAGATATTGGAGTTATTCTCGAAGATTACGATGGGAAAAATTTTGAAGTTGAGTTTTCAGACAGTAATGGAATTACTATTGCACTCTTCGCTTTCCCGAAAGAAGAGCTAGAGCTTGTTGAATAAGCTGAACTCTCAATAGAAACGATCAGTTTGGGTTTTACCAAGCAAAACAGTTTAAGTTTCAAAGTATTTTGATCAAGAATTCAAGGCGCTATAATAATATGACGAAATATGTACTGACATACTTTTTAGTATTAGTGTGTGTAAACTTTGGTTTACTATTAAGACATATATTTTTTAGTTATAGCAAAAAGATGACAATAATATTCTCAATAATCATAAGCATAGTTATAATTATTATAGCTGGCCTATATTATGGGAAATGGGTAGAAAGCAGTAAAATTTTAAATTCATAAAGTTAGGTACTATAATTTAAAAAAGGTGGAAAGAATTTTAGAGCATCATGGGAGTTATATGAGATAAACTAAATTTAATGGAGGTGTGACAATGAAAAAAAAGATAGTTATAGCTTCTATTCTCGTCGCATTTATTGGTATTATATGTTCTATTGTAGGGTTAAATTTGACTACTGCTAATATAAACAATAAAAGAGACATAAGTGTGAATTTTTCAGAAAAGTCAATAAGTGAAGATTCCTTAATATCAACCGCTGATATAATTGTTAATGGTAGGATTCAAAAACAGATTGAAACAAAAACTGAAATAATAAAACAAAACGATCCTAACCTTGCTGATATAAATTGGACTTATAGCTTATGTAAGCTACAGGTAAATGAAATTATTAGCGGGAATTTTCCCTCTGAAGGAATTGATATTGTTTTTGCCGGTAGTAATCCGCCTGAGGATATGCTGATGAATAAAGATTACTTATTCTTTTTAGAAAAGGATATGCTTGGAGGAAATAAATATCACTTAGTCAGTTATGCTCAGGGAGTTTTTGATATTAAAGATGATAATAATTTTTCAAATAAAAAATTTAATATGAATTTTGAAAAAAGCAACTTAAAAGAAAAAGCTAAGCAGACCGGAAAATAAATATACAGAGGTTGGCATGATAACAAAAATTAAATATTGTCAGTATTGCTATTATTTGAGGTGATTACTCTTTTCATACATTATTTAATTTACTTGCTTTAAAAGGTGGAGGGTGAATAAATGAGTGCTTTTAAGAAAGATGAATGGTCAAGGATAAGAGAACAAGGAAAGTTGGTTTACATACTGATATACTGAGTGCTGTTTGCTGCCATCCCGGCTTCGCTTGTATTTGCCATATTCAGGGGGATCACCAAAGGATACGGAGTAGAGTACTTCGTTTCTAATAGTTTTGTGCAGAACTTAGTGGTGGTATTTGTTTTATGTGCTGTGGTTTCAATATTCTGTGGTATTAGGAAATGGAACAGGAATGAAAAACTATTCAGAAGTTAAGTAAAGAAATAGCCCATAAAATTTGTATAGAATTGGCGACCTAAATGTATAAATATAATCCTGCTTTACTATGACCCCGACAGCAGGAAGGTTAATCCGCGAGGATACGATAAAAAGGGAGATATCATGGAAAGAATCTTTCTCGGTTGTATATTTATTTTTTTAGAAATAATAATTACCTTGTCTGGATTACTTAATTGGAAAAAATTTATGTATTTAATGCCAAAGGCTAATATTTGGATAGATACATTTGGCCTTACATTTTATAGAATTTTAATATCAATTGTTGGAATCAGCTGTCTTGCAGTTACTATATTGGCATTGGTGGTACTATAAAACTATTTTGTGGAGTGGAATCGAAATTAAGCTCACTTTCAACGAATTAAGAATTTTTAATAGTTCAAAGAATATTAGAAGTAAGATATTTTTCCAAAGGGTTTACGCTACGATGACTGAATATAAATTGCCTCCTGAGTTTTCAAACAATATCGTGAGTAAACAAAAAGCTGGTAAAACAAAGAACATTACTTCGTTAGGGTCATGGAGAGTATAAAACGGAAGGTGAATTATATGACTTTATTTGATGAATGCCTTGAGGCATTAGGAGCGAGGACAGCAGTTTTATCTGATCAAGAAACCATAGAGATATTTAAAACCTTTTCCGATATATTACCAGTAACAAAGTGGGGAAGGATAGAATGGGACAAGATTGATAAAAAAATCCAAGTAGACTCTGCGAATGAAATACTTAAGTGTTTATATACCCAGGATAAGAGTACAGATACTGAGATATTTGTATTATGGGATGAGGCTTCGTTGCCGGTTATAAAATCTGATTTGGACCGGATTTTAAAAGTGATTGATGATGTGACCGCAGTAAGTTCTAATACCTGGTTATTTAGTCCGACATTTAAGTATGTTATTGAATTCTATCATATTGGTGAGGTAACTATAGGTATCTTTTAACAAAAGCGGTGCCGGAAACATCGAATATCCAGGTGCAAGTAAAAGATATAAGAGTTTGATTATACTTCCAAGTGGAGATGGGACTTTAAGTGCTCCTTGAAGCCAGATACTACAATTTTAAAAAGGGTGGAAAGAGCTTTTATACATAAGGAGAGAAATATGCAGGCTGCAGACAAAGTATACGGTGCATACTCAAAGGTGTTAATTCAATACGAAGGTTCTTTACAAGATCTGGGTTTGAAAATAGAAAAAGGACTAGATTTACCTGAAATGAGATATGAAAATATGGAATATGAACCTTATGATTTAGTTGGTTACTCTGAGGTTTTAGGCTTTGAGATTGAATTAAGAAGTATAAAGGATAGTGAAAAATGGCCGGATTATCAATACTTTTTTGAAGTGACGACTACTGATTCATTCCAAGAAATATTCAATGACCGAATGTTTGACATTTCACTTTGGATGGCACGGTACATTTCGCTTAGTTGTGAGGTTAGCGCTATAGCTGAGAGCCAAACATAAACAAAGAATTGGCGTATGATTCAATATTGCCACGAGAAGACGATACATACTGATATGGAGCAAACAGAAGGAGCGGTGTGAGCATGTCAAAACTAATGAGTAAAGAAAGTATTAATACTATATTAGCAATTTTATTTGGATATTTATACACTCATTACATAGCGCCTTTTATAAACAGGTTTTTTGATAATTTTTTTGTCAGTTGGGGCTTGATCCTAATACTTTTTGGCGTATGGGGTATTTTAGCTAAGATGGTGCTTATACAATCAGTTTTTATCAGTGCAAGTAAAAAAGGAGAAAATTATTTTTTAATAATACTTAGATTCTTTTTATCATTTACAGGCATATTCAAAATGGTAAGTTAGATATTATTGTATTATCCAATAGCCTTAGTTACACTTGGACATAAGATATGAAAACAATATAATATCTGCTATGTGACGGTAAAGAATTTGAGGTTAAGTATGAAGAAGAAAATATTTTCGTTCATTTATTTTGGGGGTTTACTTTTTGTGATTGTTATTGGAGGATTTATATACTCCTATTATCCTTTAAAGTTTATTCATGACGGTTATAATATGTATGAAGCGAAGCAAAAAACATATTTTATCATGGCAATATTCTGGGCGATTATTCTTGCCATATATTATTTATTTCGCTTATTTGGGATTAATAAATGTTTTGAAAAAAAGTCAAAGAATTACGACCATGAGGATACCGGAAAGCCTGGAATGGACAGGAGAAATATAACTTTTTTTCTGCTGGGATTTCAACGGATTTTTATACATATACGTTCACAGATACAACGCCCGTACAATATTAATTTGCTTGAAAAAATAAGCCGGTATGCATTATTGCTCAATGAAAGCGACATTGGGTACGATATGTTTAAAGCTGAAATACTTAAAATCGCAGATACAGACGCACAATTAGAAGAATTTTTTAAAACGGCGCTTAATAATTTCAACATCAGTTTTGAAACGGATAATTTACAAGAAATAAGAAGCTATTTATATGTTATAAGTGACACATCAGCGGAGATATGTATGCAATTAGACAACGGGAATTTAGACAGAGCATGGGACTTGGTTGATGCCATACATTGTTTGCCGGAAGCGCTGTTAAGTAAGAAAGATTGGAACCCAAAATCATTCTGGGATACCTACATTAGACCATACAGGGAAAAATGGGACGGAAATTTTCTCAATGTAAGAGAAAAAGAGTTGGAAAACAGATAAAATAATCGGATACTTTAATTGCAGGACTATTTATAACTGTAACTGTCCGAAAACGTATTACCGTATTTCTTTACATAGTCGGAGGGCTTCATACCTGTATATTTTTTAAACAGCTGGCTGAAATATTGCGGATTATTGCCGCAGCCCACCTGCTCGGCTACCAGGTAAATCTTATCTGTACGGCAGTTTTTCAAAAGCGATTTTGCTTTTTCAATGCGCACTTCGTTAAGATATTGTGAAAAACGTTTTCCTGTTTGTTTGACAAATTGCTTGCTGACATAATCCACATTCATGTAGAGATAGTGCTCGGCAATCCATTTTAAAGAAAGGCTCGGGTCGGACAGCTGTTCTTCAACAAAGGTAAAAATATTTCTGATAAACGGCTTATAGGCCACGCTGGCAAAGGTATTAAGCGGGCGGATTGAATCAATCAAGTCTATAAACCGCCTGTAAACCTCCTTGGGATTGGAGGAGGTGTTTATATCATTCAAAAGTTCCGGAAGCGTGGGAACGCCGTCCAGATTATTAAGTACATTTGGCGTCATCAATATATTTGTAATAAGGATTTTTAGAAATTCCTCATCCTGTATGGAGGACAGAATGGATTTAAGCTCCTGCTTGACCTGCTGGATATCTCCCTTCCCGGAAGCCAATTTTTCAATAATCCGATGGAGCTTCTGAAGGCATGGATCATAATTGTAAATCGGTATTTTTAATGTGTCCTCAATAAAATAAATCATGTCATACCGCTTGAGTTTTTCGACAAGCAGTTGGAGTAAACCTATCAAGGACTGATATTCTATACGCTGGTATTCAATGCCTATAGTCTGCTGCTGGAAATTCAGCCCCTTTGCAAAATTGTCAAATTCCTCATAGCTTGCCCGGCAATTCTCCATAATCAGTATGAGAATGTTGTTTATATAGAGGAAGCAGCAGGAGACTGCCGGCAGGTACTCTTTCAGATAGTCATACAGCTTTTTTGTGCATTCCATAACGTTGGCTTCTTCCAGATAATAAAAGTAGCATAAATGATAGCTGGTTCCGGTGAAATCCAGATAATTTTCATAAAAGGCCGTCAGCTGGGAAAGCTCCGCGCGTGATAAAAGGCCTTCCGTAATAATGCTGCGCATGAGATTCTTGCGGAAGCCCGCGGAAAAATCCCGCTGTGTCTTGTCCTGGAGTTTTTGTTCTTTTTGCTGATAACACACCTTTTTGACCTTTTCCACCGTATCGATGATTTGCCGTTCGTTGCACGGCTTCAGGAGATAATGCTTAACACCGTAACGCATGGCCTCCATGGCGAAATCAAATTCCCGGTATCCCGACAGAATGATAAACTGGATATCCTCATGAGTCTGGGTAAGGCGGCGGATCAATTCCAGCCCGGAAAATCCGGGCATTTTAATATCTGTCAGCACAATATCGGGATATTCGTCTATGATCATATCATAAGCCTCCAAACCGTTTTTGCAGACGCCTACGACCTCGATGCCCAGGGAATTCCAATCTATTAATGCACAGATGGTCTCCCGGATTATTTTTTCATCATCAGCTATTATAAGTCTTAACATGTTCAGCATTCTCCTTTCCATGGCAGAGAAATTCTGGCTATGGCATATGCGTCTTCATTGAAACAGGAGAGGCCATAGGTTTCTCCAAAGGTGAGCTTTAAACGGCGGTCAATATTTAAAAGTCCGATTCCGAAGCCATTTGGGCGAGTTTCTCCGCTGTCCAGCTTTTCAAGGAGCCCGTCTTCAAATTCGGAACCGCTGTTTTTTACGTCAATCCAGATTATATTGCAATTACGGCGGACGGAAATGGAGATTATACATATTTCCGTAGTTTCCTCCAGGGCATAATGGATGGAGTTTTCCACCAGAGGCTGAATGGTGAGTTTGGGAATCAACTGCTCCAGCAGATCCTCCTGTATGTCCAGCGAAAATTGAAGCTGCCTCTCAAATCTGATTTCCTGTATTGTCATATAATACTGCACAAATGCAAGCTCTTCACGTATGGTAACATTTCTTGTATTCTGATTTAAAGTCACGCGCAGCAAAGAACCCAACGCTTCAACCATCTGTGAAATCTGCCGCTCTCCTATAAATTTTGCCCGCCAGTTGATGGATTCAAGGGTATTATAAAGAAAATGGGGATTGATCTGCATTTCCAATGACTTGAGGTGAGCGTCTTTCACAAGAAGCTCATTGCGGTAGTTGACATTAATGAGTGTACTGATCTGCTCGGCCATTTTATCGAAATTTTTATGAACAATACCGAATTCATCATTCCGGTCGGTGTAGTCGTAGCCTGCATCCGGCAGTTGTTCAACGGATTCTCCAAAACTCTTGATCTTTTTCATAAGGTTGTCCAGATGCTTTGTCTGGGAGGAAATGAAGCGCAGGGAAAGTAATATGGACAGCAGGACACTTACCACCAGAATTATGAAGAATATATATCTTGCGGCGGCAATAGCCTGATACACTGCACTGTGAGGCAAAAGGCACAGGTACTCCCAATTGAAACCGGGAATTATACTGCTTACAGTAAAGTACTGCCCCTGCGACAGGTTCAGGATCGCATAGGGCTCATCCAGACGGCTTCTGATTTTTTGTATATCCTTATTTGAAAAGTTTTGATTCCAGTTTATGATTTCATCATTTTGGCTGAGAATGTAGGACACATCACCGTAATAGGAAGCAAAGTCAGCAGCGTCGGCCGTCAGTGAACCGATGTCGACACAGATGATGAGGACTCCCAGGGTGTCAAGCTTTCCGACCCTGCGTATTTCACGTATAATAAAAAGCCCGCTGGTTCCGCTGTATTTGGTAATCCAGACCGCTTTGCTATTTTGGTCCTTTGCAGAATTCAAAAGCTCGTCCAATACACCGTTGGGCAGTTGAAGGGATTGCTTGGTGTAAGTCTTTGTATAAAAGGAATGGTTGTAGATGGCCATGTATGACAGGTGATTGTATTTGAACTGCTGATAATAAGAAGCCAGGGAGCTATATAATACACGGTTGGCGTTCTTCAGCTGGGATAAATCCCCCGTATCCTTTACCTGGGCAAGAGTCTGCTGTATTGTCTCGTCCACTACCACCGCACTGGAGAGAGCTTCAATGGTGTTCAGTTCATTGGATATATTGTTGGCGGAGTAAGACAGGTATGTTGCCGCTGACTGGTACAAGGATCTGTCATAATAATGCACGATTATGGATAAAGCTAAAAGAAAGCCAAGAGTGAGAAGGATTATGGTCAATGAGGTAATTGTGAAAAGTTTCTTCTTAACTGAGAGATTTTTAAGTTTTACCCTTATTTCCTGATACATCTGTTTTCTCATCCTTTTGTAAAAGAAGTTCTTATGTAAATTATATAATATTTAAGAACAAAAACAATGACAACAAAGCCCATTAGATAAAATAGACGGTTTTTTGAATTTCAAGGTCGGTTTATTTGATTCTCAATGAATTTTTATATGAGTATAATAAAATCATTCCGGAAAGACAAGAAAATTTAAGGAGGAAAAAGTATGAAAAGAAAAAGACTGGCAGCGGGCTTTTTAGCAGTGGCAATAGCTACCTCGGCAATGCTTGCAGGGTGCGGCGGCAGCGACAGCAGTATGGGCACCGCGGCTGAAACCACCACAGCAAAACAGAGCGGTGGGCCGGCTGAAAAAGTAAAACTCGATATCACCTGGTGGGGCGGCGAGGTCAGACATCAGTACACACAGGAATTGTTGGATATGTACAGCAAGGAACATCCTGAAGTGACCTTCAGCGCAACGCCGACCTCATGGGACGGGTATTTTGAGAAACTGGCAACTCAGGCTGCGGGAGGAAGCATGCCCGATATCGCCCAGATGGATTACCTGTATATCACCACTTATGCCAATAATAAGACGGTGGCGGACCTGACTCCATTTATCCAGGAGGGTACCATAGATGTGAGCCACATTGACGAGTCATTGACAAAGTCGGCTCAGATCGCAGGGATTCAGTCCGGGATTCCGCTTTCCACATCCATATTGACTTTTACCTATAATCCGTCGGTGCTTAAGGAAGCAGGGCTTGAGGCCCCGACTCCGGAGTGGACATGGGCGGATTTTGAGAAGTACTGCCTGCAGATCAAGGAAAAAACCGGGAAGTATGGATTTGCACAGAATTATAGTGACACAAATATGTTCAATTACTGGTTGAGGCAGCATGGGCAGACCCTGTTCAGCACGGATAACAAGAAATTGGCTTATGACAACGACCAGCTGCTGGTGGATTTTATTGATATTCACAAGCGCCTGACCGCAGCCGGAACCATGCCTACGCCGGACGAATGGGTAGCTATCAGCGCCAATTCACTGGAAAGCGGGCCGATTCCCACAAATAAGGCGGGATTTAATTACAGTTCAAATACATACGCAGAACAGGTGTCAAAGGTCAACGATACTATACAGCTAATTACGCCGCCTGTATCCAAGAGCGGAGAAAAGGCACTGTGGCTGAAACCGGGTATGTATTTCTGCGTAGCCTCCACAGCTTCAGAGGCGGAGAAAAAGGCTGCGGCAGCATTTGTAAGCTGGTTTGTAAACAACGATGAGGCCGCGGCAAAGGTTGGAACCGAGCGCGGTATTCCGGCTTCCTCCACAGCACGTGACTTTTTATCCAACGGTAATCTGACCAACAAGCAAAAAGAGATGTTTGACTATTACGAAATTGCCGCGCAACTTTCCGGCGAATGCCCGCCTCCGGATCCACAGGGTATTTCTGAAATTAACAAACTGTTTTCCGATACCCTGGATACGGTTATGTATGACAAGTCAACCTCAAAAGAGGCTGCAGCGGAGTTCAGAGCAAAAGCAAATGAGATTTTAGCCAGAAATAACAAGTAATCGGCTATACAGACATGCTTCGCAGTTTTCATCAAACTTCCACAGAAAAAGTGAAAACTGCGGAACATGTATCATTAACAGTTTCTGGTCACTTCAGAAAATAAAAAGCGGCAGGCAAAGCCGCTTTTATTGTTTAATATTTTAAAAGAGGGGGAAAGGGATGAATAAAAAGCTCAAGACTGAAATATTGGGATATAGCCTTATGGCGCCATGGATTCTGGGATTTATGATAATGTTTCTGGTACCGATGATTATATCGCTTTATTATTCATTTACAAATTACAACCTATTAAGTCCGCCTGATTTTACAGGCCTGGACAATTACGTCAGAATGTTTACAAATGATGATACCTTCTGGCAGGCATTAAAAGTAACTTTTATTTATGTAATTATTCTGGTTCCGCTCAGACTGGCATTTGCACTGCTGGTCGCCATGTTCCTGAATACCGGCAGAAGAGGGAATTCCGTTTACCGCACGGTTTATTATTTGCCATCAATTATTGGAGGAAGTATTGCTGTTTCTATTGTATGGAAGCAATTTTTCGGAAATGGCGGCGTAGCCATGTCACTTCTTGCCATGATAGGGATTGTGCAAAAAACCTCCTTTATCGGCAACCCGTCAACATCTCTTGGGACCATCATCCTGTTGGGTATATGGCAGTTTGGGTCCTCAATGCTTATTTTCCTGGCGGCATTAAAACAGGTGCCGGAATCCATATATGAATCTGCAATGATAGACGGTGCAAGACCATGGAAAAAATTTATCAAAATAACGCTTCCGATGATCACCCCCACGATTTTCTTCAATCTGGTTTTACAGATTATCAACGGTTTCAGGGCTTTTACGGAAAGCTATGTTATCACCAATGGAGGTCCGCTGGACAGCACATTGTTCTATGTACTGAACCTGTACCGCCGGGCATTCACCAATTTTGACATGGGCTACAGCAGCGCCATGGCCTGGGTGCTGGTGGCGATTATCGCACTGTTTGCCGGAATAGTATTCAAAACGCAGGCAGCATGGGTCTACTATGAATCAAAGGGGGGAGATTAATGGTTGAAAAGAATAAAAAACTGCACACCTTTGCATATCATTTATTTGCAATCATATTGGGATTTTTTATGATTTACCCGCTGCTATGGCTGATAGCCAGTTCTTTTAAGGAGAACAGCGAGATTTTCATTAATTCATATACACTGATACCAAAAAATTGGGCTGTTATAGAAAATTACTCTACCGGTTGGAAGGGTGTGGCCGGTGTTACCTTCGGCCGATTTATTTTAAATACGCTTTTTGTAACGACGGTAAGTACGTTTGGAAACGTGAGCTGCTCCCTGCTGGCAGCCTATGCCCTGTCCAGGGTAAAATTCAGGGGTTCAAAATTCTGGTTTACCTGTGTAATGGTTTCCATGATGGTTCCAAATCAGGTAATGGTGGTTCCGCAGTATATCATATTCAAAAAACTGGGACTGGTAAACTCTTACGTTGCTATGATTGCGCCATGGTTTTTCGGCGGGGCCTTTTTCATATTTCTGATGATACAATTTTTCAGGGGGATCCCAAAGGAAATGGATGAGGCGGCGAACATTGACGGCTGCGGAAAGATGAAAACCTTGTTTTATATCCTGATACCCATGGTATCGCCGGCTATTGTGACATCAGCAATATTTTCCTTTTACTGGATCTGGCAGGATTTTTTCCAGCCGCTGATCTTTATAAACACACCGGAAAAGTACACTGTATCGCTGGCTCTCAAGCTGTTTTTAGACCCCGCTTCATTCAGCAACTACGGCGGTATGTTTGCCATGTGCTCTATATCGCTGATTCCGGTAATTATATTCTTTATCTGTTTTCAGAAATACCTGGTGGAAGGTATGGCTACATCCGGGATAAAGGGTTAGGAAGAAGAAGCCTCAATGTTTTCAACCGGTATAGATATATAAACCACCGTTCCGAGCCCTTTCCGGCTTCGCAGGGTGATCCCGTACTTCTCCCCATAGCTTAATTTCAAACGCTTATTGGTGTTGTAGAGCCCTATGTGATCCGAATAATCCCCCTCCTCCAGGAGCTTTTCACGTATCCGTGACAGAGAAGCCCGGTCTATCCCGGTTCCGTTGTCAATGACGGCGATTTTGATATGGGAAAGGATGGGCAGCAGTTTGATCTTGATATGCAGTACGCTCTCGTCTTCTTTGATGGCGTGATAGATACAATTCTCGATAAAAGGCTGGAGCAGGAGTTTGATCACCTTGTATTGTGCAATGGCGTCATCATATTGCCAGATGACCCGGAATTTGTCCCTGTAGCGGACCTTCTGGATCTCAATATAGCTTTGGGTGCTTTTTATCTCTTCTTCCAGAGTGACGGTCCTTCCGGCGCTGTCGAGGGAATAGTGCAGGATTCCCGACAGGTGCTCGACCATTTGGCTCACTTCGTTTTGGCCTCCTGTCAGCGCCAGGGATTTCCAGAACATGGTCTTCAGTGTGTTGAACAGGAAATGCGGGTTGATCTGGGCCTGCAGCGCAATCATTTCTATGGTCTTCAGACGGTATTTCTTCTCGGAAAGCTGAACCTTCAGATAGCTTTGCTCCACAAAGGTCTTTATGATGTTCTGCAGAATAAAGCCGTATTCGTTTTTCACCCTGGAGGGCAGAGGGGGCAGGGGGAGACCCTTTTCGGCCGATTCAAAAATGGACACGATGTCTGAGATATTGTGATAGCTTCTCCTGGTGAAAAAGTAGCTCAGCACCAGCCCCAGCACAAAGGAAATAAAGAGCAGTATGCCCGTGAGATTGCCCAACTGTGTGGGGAACTGGTATAAGCTGTACTTGGGCGTTATGGAAAGATATTTTAAATTATAATTGTTATAGTCGATAGCGGATACCACATAGGCATTCTTACCGGATTTGAATTCAAAAAAGCTTTCAGGAGTGCGGTTGACTGCACCGATATCGATATTATTGTCCTTCAGCCATGAAGTGTTTCCGGCGATGATATTGCTGCCGCGGTCCAGGATAAAGGCATTCTGGCCGGAATAGGACACGGAACCGTTTAAAATATCGTCGATACTGCTCCTCTTGAAGTTCATGACCAGGATGCCGTCATCCTTGTGGCTTCCCGACGAATAGATTTTCTTATAGGCGGTGACCAATTGGGTATCTTCCTTTTCAAAAGAATACTGCCTTACGCTGTTGGCCTCGATCCAGAATCTTGTATCGTCGCCAGAATGGAGATAGCTTTGGTACCAGCCCGTATTGTAATAGCTTTCAAGATTTACGATGCCTTCTCCCGAGGCCAGGAAATTCCCGTTCTCATTTTCAAAATAGACATATATGGAATGTATATAGGGCTTGGAATTTACAGGCGCATCGGTATAGCTCCTCAAAATGTTATAAATGTCCAGCGTTGACTGGTCCACGTCCAGATTGCTCAATATGGACTGCAGCTTGATACTTGTGGTGGGATTCATGCTGATGTTGATGCTCAAAAGATCCAGTTCCTTTAACATCAATTCGATGGAATCCTTCTCCTGAAGGAGCATTTTCTCATTGTTCTTATTGATGTCATTCAGGATAAAATTCTGTGTGATATATATGGAAAAACTCCCCAGTATAAAAAGCGGGATCAGCAGGGGGATCAAAAAGAAAGTCAGGTTTTTAATCAGAAATCTACTCTTCATGCCTCATTGGCTCCTTTGCCGGAACCCTTGAGATTCCGGTATTCTCTGGGACTCATGCCAAAATAGCTTTTAAAGGTCCTGGTAAAATTGAAGGAATTGCTGTATCCCACCATTTCACTGATCTCATAGGTTTTGTACTTCACGTCCTCAAGAAGGGCGGCGGCATTTTTCATCCTGACCTCGATCAGGTAATCGGAGAAATTCTGACCTGTTTTCTGCTTGAAGAACCGGCTGATGTAGTCGGGATTCATATGCACGACCTTTGTCAGGTCCTCCAGCGTCACGCTTTTATAGTGTTCCTCCACATATTTTTTGATCAGGGAGATTATTTTTTCATTAAAATTCATCTCGTTTTCGGCATGGTTGCCGGGAGACTCTTTGGAAGCGGCATCTCCCCGCTCTTCATCCAGCTCTTTTTTTATATTTGAAAATACGCGGATCAGATTATTATAGTCCGTGGATTTCACGATATAGCTGTTTACATTGTATTCCATGGCCTGCTGGGCGTACTCGAAATCCTTATAACCGCTCAGAAAGATGACTTTGGCCTTATTTCTGGATTCCTTCAGCAGCCTTGCCAGCTCCAACCCTGTCATGACGGGCATGATAATGTCACAGAGCACCACGTCCACGGGATTGTCCATGATAAAATCATAGGCCTGCTTTCCGTTTTCAAACTGTCCTGCTATTTCAAAGCCTATTTCACCCCATGGGAAAAAACTGCACATACCGTTTCGCATTTCGTATTCGTCGTCTGCTACAAGAAGTTTATACATATTTTGCCTCCAAGAAATATACGGGTTGAGAAATTGCGCTTTCTGTATAATTATATAACATCCCCAAGTCCACTTAAACACTTACGCAATTTTACTAAAAAAGAAATCAAACAGGGATATGGAATCACAATTAATGATATTTTGTCATGATGCTGCGCAATAACTTTTCAATTGCTGATATGAAATGTCAAGCAGCATATATTCATTTTGAAAATCGGGCGCACTATAATGGATATGTAAACCGGAAGGGTGAGATGGCGCTGGAATTAAAAGTTTTCCAATGCAAATGCTATCCTGAAGGGGCAGTTTACAAAATCATGTTTCAAACAAGGAGGAAAACAGGCAATGAAAAAGCTGGTAAAAATGATCAGTGCTGTTTGTGCTGCGGCGCTGCTCTCAACGGCGTTCGTGGGCTGCGGATCACAGGGGAACGATCAGGCAGCGTCAACAACGTCCCAGGGAGACGCCGTGCAGACCCAGAGTAGCGGTCAGCCGGTTACCATGAGATTTTCATGGTGGGGTGGAGATTCAAGACATAAGGCAACTCTGGACTCGATGGAAGCTTATAAAAAGAAAAATCCGAATGTGACCATCCAGGGGGAATACGGCGGTTACGACGGGTATCTGCAAAAGCTTATGACACAGATAGCCACAGACTCCGCTCCGGATCTGATTCAGATCGATCCTATCTGGACCAATCAGCTGGGCCTGCAAAAGGACAGTTTTGTAGATTTTAAAGCGGAAGAAAGTGTTGACCTGAGCCAATTTGATCCCAAAGTACTTAGCGGCTTCTGCACATCCAACGGCATCGTTCTGGGACTGCCCATGGGGATTAACGGATTCGGACTGGTGGTCAATAAAGCGTTTATGCAAAAGTATAATGTCCCTCTGGACAAGCAATGGAGCTGGGAGGATATTATCGAAGAGGGTCAGAAGATTCATCAGCAGGATAAGGACGCCTATTTGCTTTTGATGGATCCCACACAGCTGCAACAGATATTCCTGACAGACTATGTACGCTCAAAGACAGGAAAGTTCTGGGCAACTGACGATTACAAGATCGGGGTTACAAAGGAAGAGCTGACCGACGCATTCAAGATGATGAAAAACCTGTTTGACAGCGGTGCGGTTGCGCCCTTCGGAGAAGTTGCACTGTTTGATTCAAAGATCGATCAATATCCGAAGCTCATAAACGGACAGATCGGTATGAATCCACAGTGGTCCGGAGCTCTGCCGTCCTTCAAGAAAATAATACAGCCGGATAATTTCGCAATCAGCAATGCCATTGTTGTAAAGGACGGAGTAGATCAGTCTACAACTTACAAACCCTCCATGCTCCTGTCCGTAAACAAGAAGTCGCCTAATGCGGCAGAGGCTGTCAAATTCACAAACTGGATGCTGAATGATCCGGAAGCGGCTCTCATATTGAAGGATGAGAGGTCGGTACCTGCGTCACAGGCCGCAAAACAGGCCTTGATTGACGCTAATGCACTGGATAAGGATATTGCCCAGATGGTGGACAATACCATGAGAAATCCTGCGGCTCCGGTTCCGACGCTTTTAAACAACAGCGAAATCGCTCAGATTACAAAAGATGTATGCTCAAAAGTGGTATATGGGAAACAGACTCCGGAACAGGGAGCGGAGGAGCTTATAAAGAAAGTTACGGACAAGATGAACGCATTGAAAGCAAAAAATTAACTTCAAAAGCAGAAGGTAATTCCGAAAGTTTTTAATACCTGATTCAAAAGGGGTGCTGCCGGAGCCGGCAGCACTCTCTATCTAAAAAGGCAAAACGATTGAAAGTTGGTTAATCACTATGTTGAATCAAAGGATAAGGAAAAGAAATAAAGAATATATCGGTCTTGTATATATTGCGCCGTGGCTTGTGGGCTTTCTGGTATTCCAGTTCTATCCGCTCATCGCGTCATTTATATATTCCTTCACCGATTACAGCATCAACACCAAACCGAATTTTATCGGATTTCAGAACTTTATAGAGATGTTCAAAAATGACGACAATTTTTTCAGCTCCCTCAGGATAACCCTGGGCTATGTGTTCATGTCCGTGCCCATGAAGCTGGCGTTTGCTCTGTTCATAGCAATGATACTGAATGTGAAGCTGAAACTGGTCAATTTTTACCGGACGGTATTTTACCTTCCGTCCATTTTCGGCGGCAGCGTTGCCATTGCCATCCTCTGGAGATTCCTTTTTATGAAGGAAGGGCTTATAAATCAACTGCTGTCCTATATTAAGATACCGGCGGTGGATTGGCTGGGGAGCCCTAAAATAGCGCTTTTCAGCGTAAGCCTGCTGACGGTATGGCAGTTCGGATCTTCCATGGTGCTTTTCCTGGCGGGGCTGAAACAGATTCCCCAGGAACTATATGAGGCAGGGAGAGTTGACGGCGCCTCCAAGGTCAGAATGTTCTTTACCATTACGCTGCCCCTCCTGACGCCAATTGTTTTCTTCAATCTGATCATGCAGCTTGTAAATGCATTCCAGGAGTTTACCGGCGCATTCGTAATCACCAACGGCGGACCGATGAAATCAACGTATCTATACGCCATGAAGCTTTATGACGAAGGATTTTTATTCTTCAAAATGGGGTATGCATCGGCCCTGTCCTGGATATTGTTCATAATCATTCTGGCGCTTACGGCGCTGATATTCAAATCCTCTGCGTCATGGACGCATTATGAGGACGGAGGTGATTTCTAAATGGGAGAAAGCAATTCATTGAGAAAAGCAATGACTTATATATTTTTGAGTGTTTTTGGATTCATAATGATTTATCCCTTGATCTGGCTGTTTGCTTCCTCATTTAAAACCAACCAGGAGATCTTCGGTTCTCTGGCGCTGTTTCCAAAGCATTTCCTCTGGGATTCCTTTATAAGGGGATGGCAGGGAAACGGCCAGTTCACCTTCGGCAGGTTTTTTTCAAACACGTTTATGATGGTTATTCCGGTGGTGGCGTTCACATTGATATCAAGCACGCTGGTAGCCTATGGCTTTGCAAGGTTCAGGTTTCCGTTCAAGAAAGTCCTGTTTGGGGTCATGATTTCCACGCTGATGCTGCCCAATACGGTCATCATCATTCCCCGATACCTGTTGTTCAAGAACTTCGGGTGGCTTAACAGCTACAAGCCTTTTACCATTCCGGCGCTTTTTGCCTGTTATCCGTTTTTTATATTCATGCTGGTGCAATTCTTCAGAGGGCTGCCCAGGGAATTGGACGAATCGGCCACTATTGACGGCTGCGGTTCCTTCAGAATCCTGGTAAAGATACTGCTGCCCTTGTGCAAGCCGGCGCTGTTTTCCGCGGGGATATTTCAGTTCATCTGGACATGGAATGACTTTTTCAACTCGCTCATATACATCAGCAGCGTAAACAAGTTCACCATTCCTCTGGCCCTGAGAATGTCACTGGACAACGCCGCTTCTATAAACTGGAACGAAATAATGGCCATGTCCACTCTTTCCATGGTCCCCTGTGTGCTGATCTTCTTCTTTGCACAGAAGTATTTTGTTGAAGGTATTGCCACAACAGGAATAAAAGGATAATCCATGCAATTCCCAAAGGAGAATAACGCCATGAAGTTTATCATTGATATGGTTCACCACAATCCAGGAGAAAAGCCCTTTGAAACCCGGTTTACCAGCGGAGAAAGCCTCAGGGAATACGGCTACCGGGGACAGGTATTCAAACACATCAATACAATCATTACCTTTTCAAAGCTGGGGCATGAGCTTTTTCCGGAAGGTACGGAGGAAGGGAAATGGATGGGTGATTTCACCCGGCTTATCCGTGGGGAAATCGCCCAGGCCAAGAACGCCGGACTAGAGGTGTATTACCACGTGGATCTGTTTGTGCTGCCCAAAAAGCTGGCGGAGATATACAGGGATGAGATATGTGATCCGGGTACAGGCAGGATATCTATGGACAGGGAAAAGACCCTGGAACTCCACCGGGTGATGCTGGATGAGCTGTTTGAGCGCTTTCCGGAGGTTGATGGCCTCATTATCCGCGTGGGGGAAACCTATCTTTTCGATACGCCCTATCACACAGGGAACGGCCCCATACCGCTGGAAGGGGAATATGCCCATCCGGCGTCGGAAAAGCGGAAGTACGTGAAGCTTTTGAACTTTCTGAGGGAGGAAGTATGCGTCAGGCATGGCAGATATCTCATCTTCCGGACATGGGACTGCCTTCCCGACAAATTTCATGCCAGTCCGGAGTTTTATCTGGCTGTGACCGGAGAGGTGGAGCCTCATGAAAAGCTTGTTTTTTCAATCAAGCATACTGCGCTGGACTTCTGGCGGAGGGTGAAATTCAATCAATGCCTCACTGCGGGAAAGCATCCCCAGGTGGTTGAAGTCCAGTGCCAGCGGGAATATGAGGGTAAAGGCGCCTACCCCAATTATGTCATGAACGGGGTCATACATGGCTTTGAAGAAAACGCAGATAAAAAGGGGCTGGATGAAATAACCGGCCATCCGCTGATCAGGGGTATCTACACGTGGTCCCGCGGAGGAGGCTGGGGCGGCCCCTATATAAAGAATGAATTCTGGTGTAAACTGAATACCTATGTAATATCCCGCTTTGCCAATGATCCTGATGCACGGGAGGAAGAGATATTTTACCGTTTTACCCGTGAGAAGATGGGGCTGGACCGGAAGGATTCGGAAATTTTCAGAAAGCTGTGCCTTCTCTCAGCCACAGCAGTTCTCAAGGGTCGCTACTGCCAGGCGTATGATACAACACTTCTGGAAGGTATTATGCCCACCGGCAACTGGATGAGGGACGACTGCCTTGGAGGCCTTTCACAACTGGGAGAAGTATTTGATTATCTGTTTGAAAATGACCTGCTGGACAGCGCTCTTGCGGAAAAAAGACAGTCTGTGGAGCTGTGGAAAGAGATAGAAAGCCTTTTTGATCAGCTGCACATTCCCGATCCTGATTTGAAGGAAGCGGTCGGTGTATCAGTACGGTACGGAGTGCTTCTGTTCGGTATCATTGAACGGGGATGGACTATTATGGACGAAGGCATCCGTGGAGACCGCACGGGTATATATGACAAAAAAGCAATTGAGGAAGCCTTTTTCCGGTACGATCAACTGTGGCGGGAATACCTTGCCCTGGGGAAACAGGAACAGTGCGCGTCCCTTTACCGGGAGGACTACCAGTTCGGAAAGCCTGGCCTGAGATACAGCCTGCGGAAATACCGTCAAATTGCCGGCGCATAGAAATGCGGCACAGGCAGGCACACCATTGTGCTCAGTCTATGCCGGGATTCTGAAATCAAAATTTCTTTTTGTGATGGATTCTCTGATATCATTTCTGGCCTTATCAAAGCTTTTAAACATGGAACAGGCTTTTTCCGGCTCATGATAGACCTTCCAGTAACTGCACAGAAGGTAATTTTCTCCTTTGTGATTGATAAAGCCCGTCACATCTTCCACGGGAATACCTAAAAAGATACCCACTTCATGGGGACATACATGCTCAAAGCGGGCTTTCAGCTTATTTATGCATTCCTCGACAGTCTGGGCCTGCTCATATCCGGCTGCATTCAAAAATTCCCTGCAGTCTTTTCTGTTTATGCACTCTTCAAGCAGGCTTTGTTTATAAAACAGCACCCGCACGCTGTCCTGCCTGTCTCCGAGCTGCACACAACCAAGTCCCAGCTGGCGGCAGACATCGGATTTAAAGGTATTCCAGAGTCCGTACAGGTTTCTTCCCACTTTGGTAAAGGTAATAAGGGAGGAAGGTTTTTCCTCCCTTATGGTAGGAGCCGCCCCATATGCTATGACCGCAAGAAGGTATTCTCTGGCAGGGAGCCTGTTAAGCAAATTTATAAAGTCAAGGTTTTTCATATTTTTTTGATTCATATATATGCCCATGCCCCGCATCTCGCACAAAACATCATGAAAGTTTGGCATGGACTCGGTCCCCTTTTACAATTTTTTAAAGTTTCTTTGTACCTTGTCTTCCCTAAAATAAAATTTGTTAATAAATTTCTCCGGCAAATAAGTCTTTCTTTACGTGCTGCATGTGCTGTGCGGTAATATCTATAATGAAACAGCCAGCTTCTTGCCAAGCTCCCTGCAGAGTTCAAGACCTTCCTCATCAGGCACGGTATGTATTTTAAGCCCGTCGGCTACCAGCTTTGCGCCGCAGCCCGTCATTCTTTCGGACCAGTCGGACAGCCATTGTCCGTCGCCCCAGTCAAATGAGCCGAAAAGCACCAGAGGCTTGCCCTGCAGGCTGTCCTTTTCAATTGACTCCACAAAGGGTTCCATTTCGGATTCCTCCAGAACTTCACAGCCCATGGAAGGACAGCCGAGAGCAACCGCATCCGCGTTCAGGACATCTTCCTTCGTTGCCGCAGAAACCTCTTTCAGCACGATTTCAGCGCCCTGGTTTTTAGCGCCTTCCGCCACCGACATGGCCATCTGATGTGTGTTGCCGGTTCCGCTCCAGTAAATTACCGCTATATTCTTCATAATTATAAAACCTCCAGATTTTATTTTGCCTCTTTTAAGAGGGACAGGCGACATTCATATCGGCTTCTATTTTTTTCAGAAGCTCCTCGAGAGAGGTGGCGCTGCTGCTGTGGCTTCTCACCACATTTATATTTTTTCTTTTGGCTTCTTTCAAAGCAGTCAGGATCATCTTATGGGAGACAGTGCTGGTGAGAAGCACTATGCTGTCGGGAGTTCCGATCACCTTGTCAAACCTTGCGGGCATCTGCGTATAAATTTTTACACGGTGTCCCCGTTTTGAGCATATTTGCTTGTATTCTTCCTGCATCCTGTCATGACCGCCTACTAAAACTATACTCATAGTCATACCTCCTATATCTATGAAAATGATAATCATTATCAATTATGTAATAAGTTTAACAACCTTTGCCTCAATAGTCAATAAAAATTTTGCAATTAAGCGGCTGAAATTCTGCAATCAGGAAAAAAGATAAAAAATAAGGGAAAAAATAATTCTTGTTAAAACGGAATATTTATGTTAAAATACAGAATTGTATGTGACGGGCATAAAATCCCCGTCCGATAATATTTGACATCCTTGCTCTGTATTCGCGTTGCAGAGCCGTTAAGTCCGAGGGGAGGTGACCAGTAATGTTGAAGAAGTATGAAACTATCTTTATAATCGATTCAGAGGTTGGAGAGGAAAATATAAAGGCGCTTGTTGAAAAGTTTAAGACCATGCTTGAATCTTCTGCCCAGCTTGAAAGCATTGACGAGTGGGGTAAGAGGAAACTGGCTTATGAGATAAACGACAAGAACGAAGGATACTATGTGCTTGCTAATTTTTCATCAAATCCGGATTTTCCGGCTGAATTAGAGAGAATATATAAAATCACAGAGGGAATTCTCAAGTATATCGTAATAAGCAAGGAATAAAAGGCGAAGCATGCACTTGGATGTTTCAAGTGGAGATTTTCGCAGCAGGAAGCCCCAGGTGGGTTTCAAAATTTATTTGTATGTGCACTAAAGGTGCGTAAATGAGAGGGTAGTATGAATAAAGTTGTTTTGATGGGAAGACTAACCAAAGACCCCGATCTGAGGTACACAAGCGGAAACAATACGGCTGTTGCAAGTTTTACAATCGCCGTAAACAGGCGGTTTGCCCGGGAAGGTCAGCCACAGGCTGATTTCATCAATATCGTTGCCTGGGACAAGAGCGCCGAGTTTTGCGGAAAGTATTTCACGAAGGGCATGCAGGTTGCCGTTGTAGGCAGGCTTCAAACCAGGACCTGGGATGATAACGAAGGTAAGCGCCATTATGTTACTGAAGTCGTAGCGGAAGAAACATATTTTGCGGACAGCAAAAGAGGCGCGGAAGGCGGCGCAGGCGGGTCGGCTCCCAAAACCTATTCAGAAAATCCCGCATCATCGGGCGACGGCTTCTATCCAATGGATGAAGATGACGAGCTGCCTTTTTAAGGGGTTCTTCACCTTGGTAAAACATGAATTTAAATTGTGCTTATAAAGAAATCAATACCATCGGATGGTATATGAAGGGAGGATATTAAGATGCCAGGACCAAAGAAAGATAACAGAAGGAACGACAGAGATTCTTATGACAAGGGCGAAGGCAAGGGCGGCATGAGAATGAGAAGGGCCAAGAAAAAGGTTTGCGCATTCTGTGTTGACAAGGCCACTGATATAGATTACAAGGATGTTGCCAAAATCAGAAAGTATGTTTCTGAAAGAGGCAAGATTCTTCCCAGAAGAATATCAGGAAACTGTGCAAAGCACCAGCGCCAGTTGACAGTTGCGGTTAAGAGAGCAAGACACATTGCTTTACTTCCATATACTGCAGAGTAAACGAAAATATAATTTTTCAAATAAAAAGTACCGTTGGGATAACCGGCGGTACTTTTTTGCGTCCTCATACCATTTCAGCAATCTAAATTTAGTCCACTAATAATCAAAATATACTCCATTGTGAAAAAAACTAAATAATACTATGCTAAACACATCGGTTGTTAAATTATTGGAATATCTGGCTAAAGATGTATTTAAGAAAGAACATAAAAAAGAATATCAGAATAAAAAGATATATGGAATTGAGTTTATAATTGGCCTGAAAACCTGAGGTTAAATTTTCAAAAGGAGAGTAAAAAATGAAAAACGTAAAGAGAATAGCAGCTATATTAATACTGGCAGCCATATGGGCCACAATAGCTGCCGGGTGCGGAAAGAATGGAAGTGAGGCTACCGTGGTCAGCTCAGGCGGCGCAGAGGTCAAGAAGCCCCAGCAGGTAAATATCGGAATATTGAACGGATTGTCCTCCACATCATTGATACTTGCCTCCAAAAAAGGTTTTCTGAAAGAGGAATTTGAGAAAGAGGGGATCAAGGTAAATGAAGTATGGATCACAAGCGGGGGCGGCCCTGCGATAGTGAACGCCATGGAATCCAACAGCATAAATGTGGGAGGGATGGCGGACCAGCCGGCTATCCAGGCCGCAGCCAACGGCGGTACGGAAAAGATAGTAGGGGTTTATTCCCAGAGCGATAAGTACGTACAGCTGGTTGTGCCCACAGGTTCGGCAGCAAAATCCATAAAGGATCTGAAGGGCAAAAAGATAACGGTGGGCATAGGAACAGTAGGACACAGGGTACTGTTTGCCATGCTCAAGGCCAACGGCATGAACCCGGAGGATGTGGAAATATTGAATACGCCGGAGGGAAACCTGCTGACCACCTTTGCCTCGGGCTTCGCAGACGCGGCTGTCACATCCGAGCCCACGGCCTCCAAGCTTGAGCTTGACGGTGAAGTAAAAGTCATAGGCGATACTCAGGGGATAAAAACAAATTATACGGTGCTTGTCTCCACGGGAGAGTTTCTGAAAGAATATCCCGAGCAGGTCAAGACATTTTTGCGCGCTGTCAAGAGGGCAATCGATTTTCTGAACGACCCGGCCAATCATGAGGAAGCGGTGAAGCTTCTGGCCGAATCGGCGGAAGTTTCGCCGGCGGTTGTTGAGAAAGCTCTTCCGAAGTTCAGCTTTGACGCGGGAATAAGCGACGATGCCATGAGTTCCTTCCAGGAGAGTGCGGATACAATGTATTCCATGGAAATCATAAGAAAACAGGTAAAAGCGGAGGATTTCGTTGACAGGAGCTTTGTCGAGGCTCTGGGGTATCAGAAAAAATAAAGGCAAATAAGTGATTAAGGAGCAGGGTCTCATGAATGGATTAAGAGAAGAGTCTGCGGAATGCAAAGCAAAATCGCCGGATTTTACTTTTGAAAGGACCAGGCAGATACTTGTTAAGCTTTTAAATATAGGGGTGTCCGTTATTGTACCAGTTATATTTGTTCTGACATGGGAGCATTTGGGGAGGACTGGGGTCATTAAGCAGTCGATTCTTCCGAGGCCCACAATCATCTGGGAGTCCTTCAGCGATCTGATTACCTCCGGGAAGCTGTGGCTGCATACCTCCATAACACTTGTGAGAGTGTTGGAGGGCTATTGCCTGGGATCTGCGCTGGGGCTTCTGGTGGGAATCGCAATGGGTTTATTCAGGCCTCTGGACAGGCTTCTGGTGGTTTTTACGGGACTTATACGCCCAATACCCATGGTGGCCTGGATTCCGGTACTTATCCTGTGGCTGGGAATGAATGAAACTTCAAAAGTTACGGTAATCGCCCTGGGAACATTCTGGCCCGTATGGCTGAATGTCCTCTCGGGCATCAAGAATACCGACATCAAATATATAGAAGTGGGCAGAATGTGCAAAAAGAGCAGAGTGACCATCCTCACGCATATAATTTTCCCGGCGGCGCTTCCGCCGATTTTTAACGGATTGAGAGTGGGGGTGGCCATAGCCTGGTCAAGCGTCATAACCGCAGAACTCATATCGGGGACCAGGGGGCTGGGCTTTATGATCCAGTATGCCAGGGAGCTTATCCAGCCCGACATAATGCTGGCGGGAGTTTTTGTCATAGGTATCATAGGCTTCCTGTTTGATATGATTTTGAGGAAGTCGGAGAAATGGCTTTTGAGGTGGAATGTAAGTCTCGGAAATAAATAAGCAATCGGGGTGAAAGATATATGGGCATTGCAAAACAGGAGGAAATGACCATAAAAGACTTGGGCAAAACCTTTTCGGTAGCCAACGGAAAGGTCGAGGCCCTGAAAAATATAAATCTCACTATAAATAAGGGTGAGTTTATAAGTATAGTAGGAGCCAGCGGCTGCGGGAAAAGCACTCTTCTGCGTATTGTCATGGGCCTGGAGAGTATCGATAGCGGCAGTATCGGCATTGACGGCGCTGAAATACAGGATATGGGAAACGGCACAAGTATGGTTTTCCAGGAATCCCGGCTGCTTCCGTGGTTTACCATTGAAAAAAATGTAAGCTTCGGGATATCAAAAGGGGATAATCTGACAAAGCGGCAAAAGAAGGCTCGGGTAAAAGAACTTCTGGAGCTGGTGGGCCTGAAGAACTTTGAAAAGGTGTACCCCTACCAGCTTTCAGGAGGCATGCAGCAGCGTGCCAGCATCGCCAGGGCGCTGATAAGCAACCCCAGGCTGCTTCTGATGGATGAACCCTTCGGAGCGCTTGACGCACTGACAAGGATCAACATGCAGCAGGAGATACTGAAAATATGGCAGCGCGAGCATACCACCATGGTTCTGGTCACTCACGATATAGCCGAAGCCATATATCTCGGAGACCGGGTGATCGTAATGTCAGACAGGCCCGGCACCATCAAAAGGACCTTTGAAGTTGATCTGCCAAGGCCAAGGGATCGGGATGGTGCGGGTTTTGTGGAAATCCATAAAAAAGTTTACGAGAATTTCTTTGCAAAGGAAGAAACAGAATTTGCATACAGCATTTAGCTTTTTGACGGATATTTAATTTATCATATTTGGAAGCGGATAGTAAAATGAGCGGTAAGAAAACATGGACGGCCGATGCCGGCAAGCTTACAAGGACGGAATTAAAGAGGAAGCTTTGGGAAGAGGTAAAGCTGAAAGCAGACCTGCAGACCCAGGGGGTCTCAATTTCAAAGGAAGCCAGCGAAGACGGAGAAAAGCTGTACACGCATGAAGGCAGTACTAAAATAACCGGCGGGAGAAACCGGGAGGTAAATAAAAAGGATTGGCTGCCAGGGCGCTTTTTCCTGCCATATGGGCTTCAGACCGGGTTTATCTGGAACAAGGATTCTCTGTACAGGATAGAACTGGAGAATGGCAGGCATATTCTGAATTATAACGGAAACAAGCTGCTTGAAGTGACCTATCCGGACAGAACAAAATATGACGACACCCTTGCTTCCGACGGGACTCCTCTGGCTCTGATAGGCCATGCGTCAGACTATGACCAGCATGTGATATTCACGTACAGCAATGAATGTTCTTACAAGGAAAAAGACGAGGACTGCCTTTTCTGCAACATCAATTACAACAAGGAGCTGTACACCGAAGCCCATTCCCAGAAGTACGGACCCCACTGGAGAAATCCGAAACAGATAGCGGAAGCCGTGAAGGCAGCGTTCGGCGAGGGGATAGCGGACCATCTCACCATTACCGGAGGCGTAATCGCAGAGCGCAGGGAACTGGAGTATTACGTGGATGCCGCGGATGAGATTAAAAATGTGCTGGGAGTGGAGCAGTTCAACGGCACCGCCACGGTAGCCGCGCCCCTTGATTTCAATAATATACACAAATTCAAGGAAGCGGGCTTCCGTACCACCGCAATGAACCTTGAACTCTGGGACAAAGACTTTTATAAGGCTGTCTGCCCCGGAAAAGCCAATGGCAGCGGAGGATGGGACCACTGGGTAAAGGCGCTCGAGTATGCTGTGGGAGTATTCGGCTGGGGACGGGTACGTTCAAACTTCGTTGCGGGGATTGAGCCAAAGGCCAGGACGCTGGAGGGCTTTGAGTATCTCGGCTCCAAAGGAGTGGTTTTCTCCTTCAATATATGGGCTCCAAATGTAGGCTCGGCTTTTGAAGGGCATCGCAGCCCGGAAACATCATGGTATGTGGATTTGTCTGAAAAAGCGGCCGCCATCTGGAAAAAGAACGGATTCACATACGACCAGATACATGATGCCACAGCCGGTGATTACAGGCTGCCAAACGATATATTCCGGATCGAAAATGAAGTGTTCCCGATTTTTGAAGAGGCTGTAGGATGAGTTCCGGGGTTACAAATTCTATCACCTTTCTGCGGATGACATATCATATCATTTTTCACCGGTTTCACCGGAAAAGGCCTATTGCTGCACCAGATCGCCGGGAGAATATTTTTTGCGGAATTGGCCGGGAGTATCCCCGATCCGTTTTTTGAAGACCTTGTAAAAATGGCGCTCATTCATAAAGCCTGAAGCTGTGGCAACATACTTTATACCGGCCTCCTTGTTTTTTACAAGCAGTTCGATGCTTTTGTCCAGGCGGACGCAGTCCAGAAAGTAGAGAAAAGTGGTGTTGAGCTCATTCTGAAACAGGGAGCATATGTAGTGAGGGTTGAGATTGAAAGCGGAGCCTATCTGCTCAAGTGATATGTCGATAGTAAAATGTGCCTGTATATATGCCAGTATCCTCCGGAATTTGTCGGAACAGCCCTGGGCGCTGTTTAAAACCTTGTATATGGGCAGATCGCACAGATTGGAGCTCAAGGGCGCTTCTCCGGCGCCTGAGAGCTCATTTTCCACCTTCAGTACGATGTTTTTGAATTCTTCTTTATTTATGGGCTTCAGCAGATAATCATTGACCTTGTACCTTAAGGCCTGCCTCACAAAGTCAAATTTTTCGTAGCCGGTCAGGATGACAAAGTGCTTGCAATACTGCTTGTCCTGGGCTTCCTTTATTAAATCCAGCCCGTTCATACACGGCATGTCTATATCGGTAATAAGCAGGTCGGTGCCCTTGCTGCTGAGTATTTTCAGAGCGTCAATGGCATTGAAGGCTGTGGTAATATGGCAGTCATCAATGTCAAATTGATTTATAATGGCCGCAAGTCCTTTTACAATCATGATATCATCATCTACAATCAAAAAATCCAAATCAATTCCCTCCGTTTTTTGAGATTCTAATAGTACAAACGGTGCCTCTGCTTTCGCCGTTTTTTATGAACAGGCCCGAGCTTCCGCCAAAGAAGGACTTGATCCTTTCATTGACATTTACTATGCCGATGCTGTTTTTATGCGTATTTGACAGGGTGCCGGTTTCGCCGCCCATCAGTATGTTATGGATTTTCGCAAGCCGTTCGGGCGTGATGCCCGGTCCGTTATCGGATATGGAAATAGTGATGTCCGTGTCGTTGTCATAAATCTCCACATTTATCACAAGAGTATCATTGATACCTGAAATACCGTGTTGGATGCAGTTTTCAACAAGCGGCTGCAAAATAAAGCCCGGGCAGGCCAGCTCGTCTATTTCGCAGTCTATCCGGATGAAATATTCCAAACGCTTGCCCATACTGGCTTTGTATATTTCAAGGTAGTTTTTTACATTTTCTATTTCACTTTTCAGCTGTGTGACGTCCTTGTTGGAGGAAATGTTGTATCTCAGAAAGTGGCCGAGATTGTACAGGATATCGGCCACATCCGGAGTGCCGTTGGCCTCTGCCATCATGCGTATGGTCTCCAGGGAGTTGTATATGAAGTGGGGCTTTATCTGTGCCTGCAGAGCATGAAAGTCCGCCTCTTTTTTCTTCAGGGTCGCAATATTCAGGCTGTTTACCAGGTCGCGGATACGTATGATCATGTTATTATAGGATTTAATAAGGAAACCCACCTCGTCGGCATAGCCTTCGCTGGAGTAAACGTGAAGATAGTTGTAATCTATTTTCTGAAGGTGGCTTGAAAATTTGATTATTCTCCGGATTACGGAGGATATTATCAGGTAGTAAATGAAGCTCAGGAATACAAGTGAGATCAGCAGCGGCAGCAAAATATTGAATATATTTTTGGTTTTCAGCACATTGGCCCGGGGTGTTATAGAGACTATTCTGCCATGCAATTCGGCTACGTCCAGAGTATTTATAAATAAATTCCTGTGGTTGTTATTGAAATAATCGGCTATGGCAGGAGTGGTCTCCATGGGGGTGCCCATGTAGACATGAACGCTGTGGTCACGGATTATCAGCCACTTGTTTTCATAATTGAACAGCAGTGTGTTATCATCGTTTACGGAAAAAACGTCCAGCATGTTGGCGGCGTCAATAGTGACGCTCAAGGCGCCGATGCTTTTGCTGAAGCTTGAATTGAACAGCGCCCTTTCATATGTGAAAACAGGTGTTTTAAAATCCCCTTCCAGCTTCCAGCCGCCCTTGTACGCCGGCAGGGGATATTTATTCTGATCCAGATTTTTAATGTCCATGTACAGAATATCGGAGCTCAGCGGAACCAGCGGCTTGCGGTAGGAAAATACGGTTATTTCCCTTATATCCCGGAGGCTGGAATGTATATATGAAAACAGTGGGCGGATGTCATTCAGATAATTGTATATCTCATCCCCTTTTGAGGAATACCGGCCTGTCAGGTAATTGGTCAGGGGCTGGCTGTACTGGAAAAGCTGGAATACTACCGTGACCTGCGAAGTTTGCTCCTTCAGATTGGCATAGGACTGTTCCAGAAGTTTTTGTTCATCGGCACAATATTTGTCGCCGGTATTTTTGGTTTCCTGGGAAAGGTAGATGGAACTGAAAATTACCGTAGGCACTAAAACAACAATTATATAACCGGACACCATCTTCTTCCATACGGTCATGTTCATGTATGAGCGCCAAAGGATGTGAATTAATTTTTTCATGGCAGGAATGGGTTTAAATAGTTTCTGGGTGCCTATAACAATCAATCCTTTATGTGAAAATGATTGAGTTGATTATAACAAAATTAATATGATAACTCAATAAGGCCACCTGAACTTTGGACATAAACTTGAAATATGAACAGTATTCTTGCCGAAATAAAAGCCGTATTCTTTAGGTATGAACAATAAAAGCGATAAGGAGAATGCGTAAAATGAGTGGTACAGTCAGTCATAATCATAACCATAGCAGTGTCTGGAGACTTTTCCGCAAACAAAAAATACCACAGACTTTTGCAATTCTGGGCATAATATACCTTCTGATTTTCAACTATGTACCAATGTCCGGTTTGGTGATGGCTTTTAAAAACTATAACATCTCTATGGGAGTGAAGGGTATTTTCACCAGCGATTGGGTGGGGTTGAAACACTTTCATGCATTCGGCACGGACATAAATTTCTGGATGATAATCAGAAATACCATAGCATTAAGCTTCCTGAAGCTGGTATTTGCCTTTCCCATGCCCATCATTTTTGCGGTGATGCTCAATGAGGTGAGGCAGAATAAGGTAAAGCGGTTCATCCAGACGGTCAGCTATCTGCCGCATTTTATTTCCTGGGTCATCGTGTCCGGCCTTGCAATAAATTTTCTGGCTACGGACAATGGGCTGGTAAACCAGATGCTTATTTCATTGGGACTGGTAAAAGACGGGGTGCCCTTTCTCACCAGTGCGGAACATTTCTGGTCACTGGCGGTTGTACTGGATGTCTGGAAGGATATGGGCTGGTGGACAATAATATTCCTGGCAGCCATAACGGGCATAGATCCTTCCTTATACGAAGCTGCGGACATTGACGGCGCAAGCCGGTTTACAAAAATCCTGCACATTACGCTTCCCGGTATAAGAGGGACCATTGCCGTAGTTCTTATTCTGGCACTGGGCAATTTGTTCGGAGGAGGCCTCAGCGGCTCCAACTTCGATCAATCCTACCTGCTGGGAAACCCTATGAATCTGGAAAGATCACAGATCATCCAGACCTATATATTCAAGGTTGGCCTGTCCAACGGCAGATATGCCTATGCAACGGCTATAGGGCTTATACAGTCCACCATATCCTTGATTCTGATTTTCGGCAGTAATCTTGTATCGAAAAAAGTGTCGGATACGAGCTTGTTTTAATCTATAGAAATGAGGCGGAGCAATGAAAAAAGCAGGTAAAGGCGATATTATTTTTGACAGTATAAAGTGGATATTTTTGATCATAGTAGTGTTTGTAACGCTGTATCCTTTTTATTATGTGCTGATCCAGTCCCTGAGCCAGGGGATGTCCGCGCTGACGGACAATGTGATTTTTTATCCCAAGAAGCTCACGCTGGAAAATTATATGCCGTTTTTTACGGATGAGAAGTGGAAAACCGCGATTATAATTTCGGTGCTGAGGACGGTCATAGGCACGGCCATCGGGCTGACCTTCACATGTATGGTATCCTACAGCCTGTCATTCAGGGACTTGGCATTCAAAAAATTCTATTTTACAATACTTATTATAAGCATGTATTTTTCAGGCGGCATAATTCCGTACTATATGCTTTTGAAAAATCTTCACCTGTTCAATTCCTTCCTGGTATACATAATCCCGGGAGCTTTAAATGTATTTTTTGTTATGGTGGGCATATCCTTTTTCAGGGAGATACCATCCGAGCTGTTCGATTCCGCTCATGTGGACGGAGCAAACGATCTCACTATATTCTGGAAGCTGGTTCTTCCGGTTTCAAAGCCGTTTCTTGCCACCATAGCGCTGTTCCTTGGCGTAGAGCATTGGAACGCATGGTTTGACTCCGCGTTCTTCGTTCAGAAATCGGGGCTGAAAACCCTGTCATTCCTGATGATGCAGATCGTCAACAAGAATCAGATAAGCGGGAGTGTTTCCGCAGGCGCCGCCGCGTACAAATCCTCTATGATGACCTCCTTTTCACTCCAGGCGGCGGCCATGATCATAGCGGTATTGCCTATTATATGCGTGTATCCTTTTTTACAGAAATACTTTGTCAAAGGAATGATGATAGGTTCGGTCAAGGGATAAGGCTCCTGAAGACAGGAACAGTCACATTTTGAAAGAATATATAAACAGGAGGTAATACAATGTTAAATGAAAAGGTAAAACGGAAAGTCAGTTCCATGCTGGCGGCAGTATTATTAATTTCATCGCTGGCAGCTTGCGGCAGCAACGGGGCTGCAACAACAAGCGGAGCGGACAGCGGAACAAGCACTGCCGTGGGTTCCGGTTCAGCAAAAGAACCTGTAACACTGGATGTATTTATCGATTTCCCATGGTATTGGACCGAGAAATTTGAGGGTATCATTCCTGAGGAAATAACAAAGGAAACGGGAGTTACTCTGGCGCCTACCCGCGCGGTTGACGATACGCAGCTGGGTATAATGATCGCCTCCAACGATCTTCCGGATCTGGTATATACGGATAAGCTTTTTGACCGCCTGTCAAACGCGCAGTACAGCTATGCGTGGGATGATCTGATATCACAGTACTCATCCGGTTTCAAACCCAGCGATATGGCCATAAAAGCGGCAAAGTCCTATGCCACGGACGAGCATTATTATACAATATTGAATGCGGCGGCATCCCAGGAGGAATGGGCGGCTGCAAAAGCCGGCTGTCCCACGCTTGCGTCGCTTCTATACAGGGAGGATATTCTAAAGGAACTGGGCAATCCTCCTATGAAGACACTGGACGATTACATGAATGTCATGGGCATGGTAAAGCAAAAATATCCTGACATGATTCCTCTGGTCCTGGATCAGACCTTCATGCTTTCCATATTCAAAACATGGCTCATTCCCAACTGGTGCCCGGGCAACTCGCAGCTCATAGAAACGGATGACCACAAACTGATTCATGAGACATCTTCACCTGAGTACCTGAACTTCCTGAGGTTTTCAAACAAAATGTATCAGAACGGTTACATGACCGCAGACAATTTTGCATATAAAGACGGTTCACAGGCCACTCAGCTGGTTGTGAACAATAAAGCCTTTTCATACAGCTGGTATACTGGTTCCACAAGCGACCAGATGACTGATATGACCAGGAAGAACGGCTTTGCAAATGCGACCTGGCTCCAGTCCCAGCCTCTGGTGGACAATGCACAGTATGTTACGCTTGGAACCGGTTGGGCAGGAGTATTCATAACCCAGAACAACAAGAATCCTGAAAGGTCCATTCAGCTTATGGATTGGATGTTCAGCGAAAAAGGGCAGAGATTGACTCAATGGGGAAGGGAAGGCACTGACTACACCATGGGCGACGACGGTATTCCCAAGTTCTCCGATGACTGGATCGCAGCAAGAGGCGACGAAAATCTATTCTACACAAAATACAATCCCGCTTATTACTTTGGAATATCCAGCGTAACGGAAGCGATAGGAAGAGCCTCCGGCGTATCCCAGAATTCTCTGGACGTCATGGATACGGTGAGAAATAATCTGAAGCTGGTAATATCTCCGGCATTGGCCGCTCCAAAGGACGATACTGACGAAAAGGTAGTTCTTGACCAGATAAATGAGTACGTTAAAAATCAGGAAGTAAAAGTAATACTATCATCTTCGGATGCCGATTTCCAGAAGAATTACGATGAAATGGTATCGACATTGAACAAATTGGGAGTAAAGAAGCTGGAAGAAACTTTGACAAAAGCCGCACAGGAATTTAACTGATTTCGGAATATAGCATCTGATTAAAAATTTGATGGTGTACAGGAAGCAAGGGGGCTTTCTGTACACCATTGTAATCTTACCAAAGTCAATTACGGCTGAAAGCCGATAGTAATTGACTTTTCAAAAGCACAGCAAAATAAAGCTACTGACACAATTTTGATTGCCTGATTCAAGGGAGAATTATATGGATAATAAAAAACAAAACAATACTTGTTTGGCGCTTGACCTGGGAGGCACAAAACTCCTGGTTGGTGAAGTTGATTCAAACGGGCGGCTGCTGCGTTCAAAAGAATATAAAACGGGGTATCTGACACAGCAGCAGGGAGTAAAAGTGATTTTCGAGGCTCTGGACGACTACATTCCGTCGGTGGGCTGGATAGGAGAAAAACCCGTATGCATGGGTATGGGAATGATAGGACAGGTTGACCATGTTAATGCAAACTGGATTATGATCGATCCTTCAAGAAAGGAAACTATCAAAATAGGAAGTTTAATTAAAGACAAATACGATTTTAATGTTAAAATAGAGAATGATGTGAAAGCTGCAACTCTGGCTGAAAAGGTTTTCGGAACAGGAAAAGCGGATAAGGATTTTGTATATCTAAATGTCGGAACCGGCATTGCCGCGGGGTTTATCGTGGGAGGAACACTGCTGAGGGGTTGGGAGAATGATTCGGGAGAAATAGGGCATATAGTTGTTGACATAGACAGCGAGGTTGAGTGTGAATGCGGAAGATGGGGCTGTCTTGAGGCTATAGCCTCCGGAAGAGGTATGCATAAAAGAGTTCTTGAACTGGGGGCAAAGTACCCGGATTCTCGGCTGTCTGGTCCGGAGCAGGAAAAAGGAATATCGGCAAGGGATATCTTCGAGGCTGCCGATGCCGGAGACCCATTGGCCTGCAAGATAGCAGGCGAAGCCGCAGATGCTGTGACCTGCGGAATAATGAATATCATAAGAGTAACCAACCCGGAAAAAATTATTCTGGGCGGGGGAGTCATGTCCGACGGCTGGATGTTTGAGCAGATCCACAGCCGGATAGGGAAGAAAGAGCTGGCATCGGTAAACAAAGGCATCGTTCTGTCGGAATTAAATCCCAGAACAGTCGGTATAATAGGAGCGGCCGCGGTGGGCTTCGGATTTCTTTAAACAGTTTTGCCGGTCCGGGAGAATATTAAAGAGAATGTAAATTGAGGGATATAACATGAGACAGGAATTTGAAAAGCAATTGGTGAATTCGGGTTACATACATGGAGTATTACTGCCGGATGAGAATAGAAAAGCTGAGACAAGACTGCTGCGAAAGAAAATTTTACAGAGCAGGAACCTGTGTGACGGCATCTCCGCAGATAAGCTGTATGAAAATGGTGTGGGCGCCGTTGAGCTTACCGGCGGAACGCTGCGCATTACGGCGCCAGGAAGAACCGACCGCTGGCCGGAAGGGGCTCCGGAGGATGGGGATTACACCTTTTTCGGGGAAAAAATGGCCGTATTGAAGTTTGATAATGAGAATTGGGAAAATTACAACCGTATTGCCTTTAGAGTAAAACCGCAGTGCCCGGGGCATCACAGCCCTTTAATAACGGTAAATATGGTGAATGACGGGGTTTTGAAGGTTCCGGATAAATATTTCAGGGAAGGCCAGCACATTGTAAATCTGGAGAACAATGTATGGAATGAATGCGTATGGGAATTTCCCGAGCTTCCCAGGGATTCGGTAACAGAATTGAAATTCAGCGTCCAGAGCTTCGGCGGGGAAGTGACCTCGGCGGAATACATGAAATATGACATTTGCGATATAAAACTGGAGCAGATAGCCGACCCCGATGTTTCGGCCGGATGGCTGTGCAAAAAGGATACCATAACATATTCAACCACAGGATACTGGCTGAGCGGCAGGAAAACAGCCGTTGCAAATCTGGAGGCCCAGGAATTCCAGCTGATCGACGACAGGACATCAAAGGTTGTTTTTTCGGGAAAAATTGAGACTGTGGCCAATGATAAGGGGAATTTTTCAGTGCTCGATTTCTCGGAGTTCAAACAGGCAGGAAGATACAGGCTCAAAGCGGGAGGGGCTGTCACGGAAAGCTTTGAAATAGGTGAATGCATTATGGAAGAAGCGGTCTGGAAAGTAATCCATTTCCTGTACTCCGAGAGGTGCGGATATCCCGTAGTAGGAAGACATGGGGCCTGCCATGGGGATATTCTCGCAGAACACAACGGCGTCAAAATAGCCTATAACGGCGGATGGCACGATGCGGGAGACGTGTCCCAGCAGACGGCTCAGACGGCAGAGGTGGTCCACGCTCTGCTGGAGATGGCTGAAAACTTGAAGAACAGCCGAAGTGAAAATGAAAAGCTGCTGTATATACGCTTGCTGGAGGAAGCCCAATGGGGACTGGATTTTGTGCTCAGAATGCGCTTCGGGGACGGCTACAGGGTCACCAGCGCAGGCGTGTGCCGCTGGACCAACGGCCTGATCGGGGACATGGACGACGTCACCGCCCGCGTGCACAACCATGCGTTTGAAAATTTTCTGATGTCGGGTATTGAGGCGTATGGCTCAATCGCTTTAAAAGACAGGGATCCCCAGCTTGCATGGAAATGCCTTGACAGCGCCAGAAGCGACTTCGGATTTGCTCTGGAGCGCTTTGAAGCTGTGGGCATGGAGCTTCCCATCATGTATGAGCACACTTATAATTCAAGCCTTTCCCAGTACTATGCTACCGCCAGTTGGGCGGCATCCGTCATATATAAGGCCACAAATGACGGCTATTATGCGAAAGAGGCCGAAAAATTTGCGGATTCAATGCTGAAGTGCCAGGATACCGGGACGGAAGGTATTCCTCTAAAGGGCTTCTTCTACCGCGACGAGTCCAAAAAAGTGATAGTGCACTTTAATCACCAGTCCAGGGAGCAGATATACATGCAGGCCCTGGAGCTTCTTTGCAGGACGCAGAAGGACAATAAAAAGCTCTCCGTATGGGAAAATGCAATGGCGCTCTACGGAGGTTATATAAAGGCCATAATGAAATACTCCCAGCCCTATGGCATGATCCCGGCAGGTATACATTCCGCAGACGAGGCCGATGACAAAGAGACATTTCCATTGCTGCACCTGCTGACGTCCTATGAGGAGGAAAGGCAGAACTACATTGAGCAGCTGCAGAATGGGGCCGCTCTGGGGGATAAGTACTTTGTGAGATGTTTTCCGGTATGGTTTTCATTCCGCGGGAACACCGCCGTACACCTGGCGGCAGGAAAAGCCGCGTCATTGCTGGGCAGATACTTCAGGGACGCTCAGCTGCTGGACATTGCCCGTGAGCAATTGTACTGGGTAGCGGGGAAAAATCCCTTCGGGCAATCCCTCATATACGGGGAAGGAAGCAATTATGCCCAGCAATATTGTGCTCTCGCCGGGGAGATGGTGGGAGAAATACCGGTGGGAATACAGACGAAGGACAACCAGGATGCGCCGTTCTGGCCAATGGCGGGTAACGCGACCTACAAGGAGGTCTGGACCACATCGGCTGGCAGATGGCTGTGGGTTGCCGCCGACCTTTACCGGGACGCCCAGTAAAAGCGGCAAAGGATTGGTATTTTAGCTGTAAAACAGACGGGATGTCTGTTTTAGCGAACTATGAGGCCACGGACGGCGAATGTGAGCGACAGCTAAAATATCAATCCTGAGCTATTACAGATAATTCAAATTATACAATAAGCTAAACCATTAATACACGGTGTACCTTGTGCTGCACATTGGCTGCAAATTAGTATGGAGGACCGGTCATTATATGAAAGCTCACATATTTTGAATTTTTTTATTTTGCTGCGGTTTTTGCAGGCTAGAGCCTTGATTCAACGGCGCATAGAAAGTCATAGATGGGCTTCAACTCCTTGAAGCCTTTTTTTAGTACCTCCGGAAGGTCCTTTGAAAACGCAAGCTTAAAATTGTTCTGCACGCTTTCAAAATATATATTTTTCCTGTCCAGCCAGTTTTTCAGATTCTCAGGCTGGTCGGGAAATTTGCTTCTTTTATAGGTTTCGCCCCCAAGGACAAAGGTATTCTGCGATTCATAATATTTAAAGGCTTTGACAAATGCGGGATGTTTATCTATGACCATCTCACGCAGCTTTGCCATGGAACTGGGCTCGGCGCCGTAATAGCCTGTCCCGTAGCTGGATCCCTTTTGGTTTATCTCAAACCAGAAGCAGGGAGCTGTGGCCATAAGGCTTTTATCTCTTAAAAACACCAGCCAGGTGTGATCCCTGTAGAGGGTCTTATCCTTGGTGAACCGGGTATCCCGGCGCACACGGGAGATCAGCCTGGAGGGTACGGTTATTATCTGGCTGTCGATTTCAAGCATGGTGGGTGCGAGCTCGCTTATCAATTCAACAAAAGGATTGTAGACATATTTTTTATAGTCGCTCTTGTGATCGTCATACCATTCCTTGCTGTTATTCATTCTGTTTTCGAAAAGAAACCTGGGAGCATCTCCTGTAAATCCGTTAAAGCTCATTTTATAGCCTCCTCTTTAAGTTCTCTCTCTATTTTGGCAGAGATGTGCTTAAAAATCAACTGTATGCCGGATTTTGTCCGATTATAGGAGCTAAGCAAACAAATCGGGAAGCTTCAGGGGATAAGTGTCGAAAATATCCGGCTCACGGCCGGCGTCATATATATGGAACAGCTCAATAAGCTCGCCTGCCGGGCCTTTGCAAAAGCCTATGCGAAGGTTGTCCGACCAGTCGCAGGCCCGGTGAACTATCTTTCCCCCCAGGTCCTCGATTTTTTGCGCGGCCGTGTCAACATCCTCCACAAAAAGGCAGAAATGGGTGTACCCATTCTGGTTGTCGGAATATTCTCCGCCTGTAAACAGCTCCAGCTCCCGCATGTCCGGCAGCTGTATTGAGCAGCCCCATTCCCAGTCCACCTTCAGCTTGGCGCCCAGGGCCTCATAAAATTTTATGCAGGCACTCATATCCGGCACGGTAAGGGCAACATGAACAAGACATTTGACATATTGATTATTTACAATGGGTTCTCTCATTACACCGTTTTTCTGTATATACCACAGCTCGATCTCTTCGCCGGTGGGAGTGCTTACGAAAGCCATGCGCAGATCGTTATAAGTGTAAGGCTCCGGGTCCTGCGGCCTGGAAATCCTGGCTCCGAATTCAAGAGCCCTTTTAAAAGCGGCATCAACGTCATAGGTGTTAAGGCAGATATGTGTGATACCAGAGGTATTCTGTACAAATGCCCCGCCGCCTGTAATCTCCAGTATCATGTTGTCCGGAGTGATAATGACGGCGCCGCGATTATCCCTGTGTTTCAGCTTCAGTCCCAGGCCTTCGCAATAAAACCGCACTGCGGCGTCCACGTCTCCGACTTTTATATTGATGTGTCCCAAACCCTGTATATAGCTCATAGCAATGACCTTCCTTCACTTTTAATTTAAATGACAGTTCTTTTATTAAAATTATGCAAACCATTTCATAAGAAAATTTTAACATCTGGAGTTTGGAGTGTCAATTTATGCATGATTTTTATAAAACAAAAAAGTTCCTTGATACGAATAAACACTGGAATAAAGCCGTTTTGAAAAACAAATTGACAAGCGGGCGCAATTATGATAAAAATAACAGAGTGAAATCGTTTACATGACATGAAGAGTTTGGAATGGGGAGAATACTATGAAAGATTATCGTGTTACATTCATAAAAAGGAAGGAAGCCAGGCTTGTAGAGCATATCCTTGAGGATATCCAACCGGCTGACGATGAGATTCTGGGCCGGAATATACTGTCCATGATCTCCACGGGGTCGGAAAGAGGAGGGTTCCTGACCGAATTTCCTTCCGAAAGCTATCCTATGGAAACCGGGTCATCTTCCATCGGTAAAGTAATAAAAGCCGGTAAAAATGTAAAAGTCCTCAAGGAAGGAGACCTGTTCTTCAATGACGGCCACCACGCTCTTCTGGTAAGAAAGCCGGAAGGCGACGTTATTCCCGTACCGCAGGGGCTTCCTCCGGAGAAAGCTTTATACGCCAGATACGCCGCTGTTTCAATGACATCCATATTCAAGGCGGATATAAAACCGGTGGAAAAGGTTATTGTCACAGGGTTGGGACTGGTTGGGCTTATGTGTGCGCAAGTGCTGGCAAGCTTCGGATTTGATGTATATGCTATCGATCCGTCGCCGGAACGCCGCGAGTCCGCATTAAAAGTGGGCCTCACAAATGTAGGTCCGTCTACGGCGCAATTTCCTGAGCTGTCTTTTGCAGCCGGAGCGCTGATGGAATGCTCCGGCAATGAAAATGCCATTATCAACAGCCTGGATTACATACGCAAGGGCGGGCAGATATTTCAGATAGGGGTGCCCTGGAATAAAGATGCGGATTGGGATGCCCATTCCCTTTTGAGAAGTCTGTTTTACGGATTTATAAGCATACATGGAGGCTGGGAATGGTCTATACCAAGAAAGCCGGGCGATTTTGCCCCTCACAGCTCAAACGGTCACATCAGTACGGCTATGGAGCTGATCCTCAAGGGCAGGATCAATGTTACGGAGGATATGTATGAACTGCGGGATCCCAGGGAGTGCAACCAAGTATACAATGAAATTTCAATACCCAGGATGAAGCCTACCAGCATAATACTTGACTGGCGGGATTTTGAAGATACAATCGTCTGATAAAAGCCTGAAAACATTGACAATGGTGCCCGGAACGGCGAAATCAAACCGTTCCGGGCACTTTTTATGGTCCGGGAAGGTATAGATTCTTACGGGTTTTCAATTGCCTCCTGCACAAACTGCCGGCTCTTTTCAATATCCGCCGATTGATCCCTGTCCTCATAAAGAGCCGGGACAACCTCTCGAAAGGAAGAATAAAGTTTCCCGGTTTCCTTCCCCAGCTGAGGGTTTCCTCTGAGGGTCACAGCCTGAGCGCCGTGAATCAGCTCTATTGCGGAGAGATAATAAAGATTGTCTAAAATCGAACTGATTTTTTTCACCGCAAAGGACGTATTGACGGCATGGTCTTCTATTGAACCCGCCGCCTCAAGAAAATCCAGAGAGCTGGGATTGGAGTACATCCGGATTTCGGTATCCAGAATGCCGACAGTTTTCTGCACTGTGGGAAAGGCCAGCACGCCCGCAGCCGGTGAGAGAAAGCGGCCAAGCCCGGAAAAGCGCGGATCGGATATCCTCAGTATTCTATGGCAAATCATTTTGGAGAGGTGGGCCAGAGCGATGGAGGACATCTCAAGCCCTTGAACCAGGGAGAGAGACTCAAAATTGCAGGTCCCCACGAAGCATTTTTCACCGGGAAGCAGGCATGGGTTATCCTGAGTGTGGTTTAACTCAAGAGCTAAATGAT
>JAEWSZ010000100.1 GCA_023397905.1 Bacillota bacterium
AAACTCATGGTATTTTTTCACAACTCCACGAAACCGGGCGGAGAAGAGCGTACCTGGCCTAATATAATCAGTTCAGAAGGGGTGCTTGGCGCCGAACATTATAAACTATATTGGCCGCCGGCTCCAACCGCTTATCACGATTGCGTGCTGCCGTTCACAAGAAACGTGTTGGGCTCAATGGATTACACGCCTGCTGCTCTCAGTAATACTAACAAAAACACGACACAAGGTCACCAACTGGCAATGTCTATTGTTTATGAATCCAAAATTCAAAATTATGCCGACTCAATAGACATATACGGAAACTGGAAAGGTACTGAGCTTCTGCGGGTGGTGCCGGCCTCATGGGAAGAGACAAATATCCTTGACGGTTACCCGGGGAACTTCGCTGTTATGGCAAGGCGCAGCGGTTCGGACTGGTATATCGGGGCGATAACCGACGGCGCCAGGACAATATCTATTCCCCTTTCAAGCCTGAACCTTGATCCCGGCGACTACACAGCCTATGTATATAAAGACGGGGCCACAGGAGAATTCATAAGTAAAGAGATAAGTACAGTGACAGCCTCTTCCACGCTGACGGTTCCTCTTTTGCAAACCGGAGGATGCGCGATTTTGATTTCAAAGACTACCGTACCAGGTATGCCCGATGATCCTTATACATACTACGAAGCGGAAAACGCTACTCTTGCCGGAGGTGCTTCTGTTGCAGACTGCGCTAACTGCTCGAACGGCAAAAAAGTTGGTAATCTGGGCAAAACAGCCTCCGTGGAATTCGATGTGACCGTACCCACGGCAGGTACGTACAAAGTTAAACTGAATTATCTGGCAGCCGATGAGCGGTGGATCAACTACAGCGTAAACGGCGGCCCTGGCACACTGCTTAAATTAAGGCTGGAATCAGGCAGCTGGAATGTTGTTCGAAGCTATACTACAGATATGCATTTGAACGCCGGCAGCAACAAGATTAAGTTCTCCTATACCGATTGGGCGCCTGATATTGACAACATAGGAATTCTGGTACAATAGAGGCAGTCCGGTACAGCATAGAGTTTCACAAAGGAAGAAAAGGAGCCCTCCCGAGTTATTTCCTTGGAAGGGCTCTTTTACAGCTACTTTTTCAAGTAGTTTTGCGACACTATTGAATTATTATACCTTGACGGAGGCACGCCGTATTTTTTCTTGAACATCTTTGAAAAGTTGTAAATATCCTCGTAACCTGTGCTCCGTGCCGCCTCACTCACGGAATAACCGTGCTTGGAGAGCAGGACGGCCGCTTTTTCAAGCCGGCAGTTTACAAGGAAATTCTGCGGGGTATCCCCCAGGTTTTTGTAGAACACCCGGCACAGGTATCTCCTGTCTATACCCAGCATGGACGCAATGCCTTCCACTGAGATGCGGTTGGCATAATTGGCCAGGATATAATCCCTGGCACGGGTGGAATACAAGCTGCCGCTGCTGATCTTCAGGGAAGGCCTGAATTCTTCATGGAGATGGGTAAACATCTCAAAAATCTTGCTGGACAGGTAGATTTCCGCAGCCTGCTGCAGGTTGGCGGCATCTCTCATACTCAGAAAAGTATTGCGCAGCGTAGGTATGCACAATGTGCAAACATCATCTGAAAAGCCGCTGTTTTCCAACAAGTAGTGTACAAGCTCCCCTCTGAAGCCCACCCAGATGTATTCCCAGGGATCGGTATCATCCGCCTTATAATAAGTGAGCTCATAGGGGCGGATCAGGAACATGGAGCCTTTTGAGAGGGAATAACTGTGCCCGTTCCGCTGGAATACCCCGGTGCCTGAAATTATATAGTGGATCAAATAGTAATCCCGTGACGCGGGACCGAAGGAGTGGCCTTTATCACAGGATTCCCAGCCGCAGGAGAGGGGATTTATCTCTTTGAAACCTTTGTTTATAAGCGAAATCTCATTTGTCATAGCTGCCTCCGCTGCATAGATCTGATAATAAATGCTTTTTGGCAGATCCGGAAAATCCGTATTAGTTTACTTGAATTCCAGAATAGTATTCAGTGGCTTAAGCTGTTTTTTCCTCGGAAAATATCTGGGTTCACCCACCGGGATAACACTTATAAGCTGCAGGTTTCCTCCCGCACCCAGCAGGCCTTTGAGCCTGTCCTGAGCTATTGCCGGATCGTTCATCCAGCATGCGCCGTACCCTTTCTCGGCTATTGCCAGCAGCATATTTTCAATAGCGGCCCCTATGGAGAGAATGTCATAGTACCCGAGCTTATCGATCATTTCTCTGTATGAATAGCCTTTTTCCGTAAAAGCCGCTACAGCCCTCTCGTCATAATATTTTACCTTATCCAGGAACACAAATATTACAAGGGGAGCATTTTTAAAAAAGCTCACCGCTTTTTCTCTGGCTGTCAGAAATTCCTCCGTTGCTCCCGAATAACCGCTTCCGTAAAACTCCCTTGCGGCTTTTGCCGTTTCATTGCCAAGCTCCGTTATGAGCTCTTTGTTTTCTACGGCAACAAAATGCCAGCACTGGCTGTCGCAGCCGCTTGGGGCATTGACCGCACAGGAGATAAAATACTCAATGTCTTCCCTGGGCACAGGCTTGTCTGTGAATTTTCTTATACTTCTTCTTTTGGAGGCCAACCCGTAAAAATTATTTTCCATATGGCAGTGCTGAGGCTCCTTTCATCCTTGACCGGTCCGGCCGGTTCTTAATCACTGTTAAATGTACAAATTATAGTTACATTATAACAAATTGAGGTTACATTATTCAATTTTAGTTTTAAACAATTCTGATATGCTATAGATATTGAAATATCGATTTAAGTCGGACCATTGGCAAAAAAATATCCGGCGACTAAAAATGGAGGTTGAAAATTTATGGTCAAAATAACATTTATGGGTGCAGGAAGTACTGTTTTTGTGAGAAATGTCATAGGAGACAGCATGTGCACGGACGCGCTGAGAGACAGCGAGGTATGCCTGTACGATATTGACGGAGACCGGCTCAAGGAATCCCAGCTGATTCTGGAAGCCATAAACAACAATGTAAATAACGGCAGGGCTAAAATCAAGACCTTTCTTGGGGTGGAAAACAGGAAAGAAGCGCTCAGAAGCGCGGATTTTGTTGTAAATGCCATTCAGGTGGGTGGATATGACCCGTGTACCATTACCGATTTTGAAATCCCCAAGAAATACGGTTTAAGGCAGACCATTGCCGATACCCTGGGAATTGGCGGGATAATGCGTACTCTGAGGACCATACCCATACTGGAGCAATTTGCCCGGGATATTGAAGAGGTTTGCCCCGGGGCGTGGTTCCTGAATTATACAAATCCCATGGCAATGCTTTCAGGATACATGCAAAGGTATACGGATGTTAAAACAGTGGGACTTTGCCACAGCGTTCAAGGCTGCTCAAATGATCTGCTCAAAGCCCTGGGTATGGAAGACAAGCTGGAAGGAAGAAGGGAATTGATAGCCGGTATCAACCACATGGGATGGCTGCTGGAAATAAAAGATAAGGACGGAAACGATCTTTATCCTGAGATCAGAAGGCGCGCCAGGGAAAAGAACAAAAACGAAAAGCACAAGGACATGGTCAGGTATGAATATATAGAAAAGCTTGGATATTACTGCACCGAATCCAGCGAGCACAATGCCGAATACAATCCGTTCTTTATAAAATCAAAGTATCCGGAGCTTATTGAGAAATTCAACATACCTCTCGACGAATATCCCAGAAGGTGCATTGACCAGATCGCTGGCTGGAAAAAGCAGAGGGACGAACTGGTCAACAATCCTTCGCTGTCGCACACGAGAAGCCATGAGTACGCCTCTTACATAATGGAGGCAATCGTCACAAACAAGCCATACAAAATAGGCGGCAATGTGATCAACAAGGGCGGCTTGATAGAGAACCTTCCCCACGATGCATGTGTGGAGGTGCCATGCATGGTTGACGGAATGGGCATAAATCCATGCAGGGTAGGACGTCTGCCTGTGCAGCTTGCGGCTATGAATATGACAAATGTAAACGTCCAGTTGACCACCATAGAAGCTGCGGTTACCCGGAAAAAAGAACATATCTACCATGCAGCAATGCTGGAACCGCATACGGCCGCGGTGCTTTCCCTTGACGATATAGTAAGCATGGTTGACGAGTTGATCGAAGCTCATGGAAACTGGCTGCCGAAGTACAGATAAGGAAAAATAGCTAATCTTGTTGTCTAAGTACTCAGGAAATATAAAAAAGTTAAATTTAAAATAAAAAAAGTTAATTAATAAACGGCTGATACAAAAGGGCTATATCCCAATAATATGAACTGCATTGGGGTATGGCCCCGAATTATTTCCCACCTATTGTTAAGAAAAAATTAATAATTTCATAATTTCAATTTAAGATTATTCTGTTAATATTAGTATATACCATGGTAACGGGAGGATTTTTCAGTGAGTGAATTAAAAGGTCGGCTTTACACAACCGATTTGAATGCGCTTATGCTTTTTAATAACTCAATAAAATGCAGGGCACTTGACAGGATAATGCCTGTGCTTACACATATGGGCAGTGCTGCGGCTACGGTCACCTGCTGTTTTTTGATCATTATATTTGGGACCGGCGAGGTCAGGAAAATGGGAATACAGGCTTTGGCTGCGCTGGCGCTGAGCCATCTGATGGTGCATTTTCTCAAAAAAAGCGTATGCAGACTAAGGCCCAAGGACGTATTGCCGAATATATATACCTTTAATGTCCCGCTGGACTACTATTCTTTCCCTTCGGGACACACGACGGCGGTGTTTTCCATTGCGACAACACTGGCGCTATATGTGCCCATCCTGGCTGCGGTGGCATTTCCTCTGGCTCTTATAGTTGCAGTTACCAGGCTTTATCTCGGAGTCCATTATCCTTCGGATGTTCTGGCGGGGATGACGGTTGCCGTATTGACTTCCACGGTTTTACAGTATGTGATAAATCTGATATAGTTTGATCTATATTTTATATATTTCTATACATTTGTACATTTAGCGCAGACATTTTGAGGGAGGAGGGCTATTTTGGCTGAATTTACTAAATTTATATTTGGTTTTGTAGATTTATTTTATGTTGCTGCTTTAATAATAATTTCTGGTATTGCCGGATATTTTTTTATAGTATCGGTTTACGGCTGGAAAAAACGGCCTGAAACAGGCGGATATCAGGGTCCTGCCAACAATTATGCCATAATAATCGCCGCGCACAACGAACAGGCGGTTATAAAAAATACTATTGCCAGTATTAAAAAATTGAACTATCCGGAGGACAAATACAAAATTTTTGTAATTGCCGACAACTGCACCGACAGTACGTCAAAGATAGCGAAAGAATGCGGAGCAAGGGTGTATGAACGCTCAAATACACAGGAGCAGGGAAAGGGGCATGCGTTGAAATGGATGTTCAATATCCTTTTCCATATGAACGAAAAATTTGACGCAGTATGTATCCTCGATGCGGATAATCTGGTTGCGGAGGATTTCCTCACACAGATCGACAGGAAGCTGGAGCAGGGTTACCAAGTGGTCCAGGGCTACAGAGACATGAAAAATCCGTGGGAATCCTGGATAACCTCCTCCTATTCCATAACATACTGGCTGGCCAACAGATTGTGCCAGCTGCCCAGGCAGTATCTGGGCATGAACTGCACTCTCACGGGAAGCGGCTATGCCGTGCGGGTTGATACTTTAAAAAATATAGGGTGGGAAATAGAAACGCTGACTGAAGATGTGGAATTTTATTTTCAGCTTTGTTTAAAGGATATAAAAATAGGATGGGCGCACGAAGCGGTTATTTATGATGAGCAGCCCATAACGCTTTCACAGTCATGGAAACAGCGTACAAGATGGATGCAGGGCCATTTCAGCTGCACCTTCATATACGGGAAACAGATTCTGGGGAAATTTCTGAGGGAAAAGAGCCTTCAGGCTTTTGACAGCCTTATCATGATGCTGTATCCGTTCTTTTACGTGATAGGGTTTATGCTGATGACAATTCAGGGGATTCACACTATTTTCGGGCAGATAGAGGATGTAAGCGCCCGTACGATTTTTGCACTGATCTTAATTTCGGTGGTGACCTTCCTGATTCAAAACATTTATTCAATATTTGTTCTGGTGAACGAGAAAAAGGCAAACAGAAATCTGATTTTAGGACTTATACTCCTTCCCATATTTAATTTTACATGGGTGCCCATTATGATCCAGGGATATTTTTCAAGAAAAAACAAGAAATGGGCGCATATTGTCCACACAGGCTCTGCCGGTTAAAATACCGCCGCCTGGAAACAGGACAGAATATGGTTATATGCTTTAAAGTCGGAGAATATTTTGGTAGTATTATTTAAGTGGCCTCACTTGACTAATACTGCTTTTTTTATGGAAAACTGCAATTAAGTCAATTATGGTTGAAACCTTTGCCCTTTATACGAAGGCTGCTTTTAGCAATTATATTTGAAGGTTACAACGCTGAAGACACAATATATGACGCATATGTCACGGAACAACAGCAGGTAAGGTTGAAAGAAATTTCAAAAAATTATAAAGGGGGACCGGGCCCATGCCGGCTTTCATGATGTTTTGTGCGAGAGGCGGGGCAGGGGTGTAATTATGAAAATAATAGTTTTAGACGGATATGTACTGAATCCGGGAGACCTGTCCTGGAGCGGGATAGAGGGGCTGGGCGAGCTGACGGTTTATGACAGGACGCCGGCCGGCAAAATTGTTGAAAGGATTGGCTCCGCAGAAATAGTTCTTACAAACAAGGTGGTGCTTACAAGAGAAATACTGGAGAAAGCGCCGTCGGTAAAATATATAGGTGTTATGGCCACGGGATATAACGTGGTTGACACAAATGCCGCACGGGAGCTTGGTATATCAGTGACAAATGTTCCGGCATACAGCACAAATTCAGTGGCACAGCTGGTTCTTGCCTTTATGCTGGAGTTCTGCCATCACATAGGAGAACATAGCAGAGCGGTCCGTGAGGGAGCCTGGACCAATAGCAGGGATTTTGCCTTCTGGAACTATCCGCTGATTGAGCTGTCCGGGAAAACTCTCGGCATCATTGGCTTTGGAGCCATAGGCCAGGCTGTTGCAAAGCTGGCTGAGGCCTTCGGAATGAAGGTGAAGGTATTCAGCAGGACCAGACATGCGGAACTGGAGACAGGCAGTATAAAATTTGCGGAGCTCAAGGAAGTTTTGGGCCAGTCGGATTTTATCAGCCTTCACTGTCCGCTTACTGAGGAGACAAAAGGCCTGATAAACAAGGAAACCATAGCAGGTATGAAGGACGGAGCTTTTTTGATAAATACCTCCAGGGGACCTGTGCTGTCGGAGCAGGATGTGGCAGATGCACTGAATTCAGGAAAACTTGCCGGCGCCGGAGTAGACGTGGTGTCTGCTGAACCTGTTTCGGAGGGGAATCCACTGCTTGAAGCCAGAAATTGTATTATTACGCCTCATTTCGCCTGGGCTCCCTTTGAAGCCAGAACCAGGCTGATGGATACTCTGGTAAGCAATATAAGGGCATTTATAGACGGAAAACCAGTGAACGTAGTTAATAAGTGAACGGCGTATTATAAAAAAATGGTCTTAACGCCTGTTAATGGTGGTATAATTATATAATTGCATAACCGAATAGACGCGGAAATTATGTAAGACGGCAATGCCTCTGCAAATAGAGCTGAGTATGCGGCCGGGGAACAGTGGTTTTTAACAGATAAGTAGGTGAATTGAATTGAGCCATCATATGGAGAAGATAAAAAGATATTATGAAGAAAACAACCGTGCAGGCTATCCGGATTACTACATACTCGGATGGGAGAGTGAAGAGGCTCAGAAGCGCAGGTTTAAGGAATTGGTAGGAAATATTGATCTCAACAACAAGGTCATATTGGATGTGGGCTGCGGTACGGGCAATCTGCTGGAATATATCGGCACGAAATTCCACGGCTACAATTACACGGGAGTCGACGTTCTGCCGCACATGATAGAACGCGCCGGGCAAAAGGGACTTGACGGAGAGTTTAGATGCCTTGATTTGTTCAAGGATAATCCCTATAGGAACAAATCATTTGATGCAATATTTTCATCCGGGATATTCAATCTCAATCTTGGAAATAATCAGGAGTTTCTGATTAAAGCAGTTGAAATATTTCAGAATTTATCCAGAGAAACGGTTTCCTTCAATTTGTTGTGGGATATGTCCAATGACAGGGATGATAAATATTTTTACTTCTCGCCGGAGGAAGTGAATAAAAATTTAAGCGAACTGTATGGTCAAAGCTGGGATATATCAATAGTAAAGGGCTATCTCAACAATGATTTTACCGTATGTCTGAGCAGGGAAAGCTGAGAATACATCATAAATCCGATTAAATCGAACCTATCCAGAGGATCCGGTAATATACCGGAGAATAATAGATGTGGATTGAAGTAATAAATAAATTCCCCGGATATAGGCAAGACAAAGCGCTTGAATTCGTGCGGCAGCGGTGTTATACTAGCTAAGCTGTCGCCGGTGAGGCGGCGGACAATCCCCTGGAAGCAGGTCGGCAATTGAAATAAGAGCAGGTCCAACCGTGGAAATAAATGCTTAAAAATCAGGTGTTGACAAAGGCTAAAAGGCGTGATATTATAATTAAGCTGATTGCGGCAAAGCAAACAGTGGAAAACCTTGAAAAGCAGTGGCAACAATGCTTTGGGGAGGTTGGAGATGATAGATGTAATGCAGCAATGCAAAGCATATATCATTCTAAAATTTGAGATGGCAGATACGAAGTATATGACATCTCAAAGATGGACTTTGAAAAGTAAACAGTGACAAATACATGCAAATGTAAGTAAAGGACTCTTTTAAAAATTCCAGAATCTTAACAGATTCTAAAAATGAGTAACTTGCGAACTTTACAACCTGGTTTTGGAAACAAAACTAGAAACAAAAGTCAGCAATTTTAATGAGCTAACAAGCTTATCAAATAGTCAACTATGTAGCAGATCATCTGCAAACATATAAATATTAATTTGAGAGTTTGATCCTGGCTCAGGACGAACGCTGGCGGCGTG
>JAEWSZ010000133.1 GCA_023397905.1 Bacillota bacterium
TTCCGGTACTGTCAGCGTTGGTGCTGTAGTATCCTGCACTATGATAGTCTGGGTTTTGGTTGTCACATTTCCATGCTCGTCGGCGGCGGTCCAGGTCACTGTGGTTATTCCTACAGGATAGGCCTCAGGCGCGTCGTTGGTAACGTCCACCTGGAATATGTCTGTAGCTTCAGCTTCACCAAGTTCTACAGGTGTTTGTACTGCTGTAGCCTCCACTATTTTGTCCTCAGGCACTGTCAATACCGGTGCCGTGGTGTCCTGTACTGTAACGGTCTGGGTTTTAGTTGTAATATTTCCGTGCTCATCGGTAGCTGTCCAGGTCACTGTGGTTGTTCCTACGGGATAGGCCTCCGGTGCGTCGTTGGTCACATCCACCCTGAATATATCAGCAGCTTCTGCTTCACCCAACTCCACAGGGGTCTGTAGTGCGGTTGCTTCTACAGTCTTATCTTCCGGTACTGTCAGCGTTGGTGCTGTGGTATCCTGCACTGTGATATTCTGGGTTTTGGTTGTCACATTTCCGTGTTCATCGGTGGCCGTCCAGGTCACTATAGTCGTTCCTACAGGATAGGCCTCCGGCGCGTCGTTGGTCACATCCACCCGGAATATATCCGTCGCTTTTGCTTCACCAAGTTCTACAGGGGTTTGTACTGCTGTTGCTTCTACTGTCTTATCTTCCGGTACTGTCAGTGTTGGCGCTGTAGTATCCTGCACTGTGACGGTCTGGGTTTTGGTGGTCACATTCCCATGCTCGTCGGTAGCTGTCCAGGTCACTGTAGTTGTCCCTACAGGATAGGCCTCCGGCGCGTCGTTGGTAACATCCACCCGGAATATGTCCATAGCTTCTGCTTCACCAAGTTCTACCGGGGTTTGTACCGCTGTTGCTTCTACAGTCTTATCTTCCGGTACTGCCAGCGTTGGTGCTGTGGTATCCTGCACTGTGACGGTCTGGGTTTTGGTGGTCACATTTCCATGCTCGTCTGTGGCCGTCCAGGTTACTGTGGTGGTTCCGTAGGGGTAAGCCTCCGGCGCGTCGTTGGTCACATCCACATGGAATATGTCCGTAGCTTCTGCTTCACCAAGTTCTACAGGGGTCTGTACCGCTGCGGCCTCTACGGTCTTGTTCTCAGGCACTGTCAATGCCGGTGCCGTGGTATCCTGCACTGTGACGGTCTGGGTTTTGGTTGTCACATTTCCATGCTCGTCGGTGGCTGTCCAGGTCACTGTTGTTGTCCCATAAGGATAGGCCTCCGGTGCGTCGTTAGTAACGTCCACCCGGAATATATCGTAAGCTTCCGGATCGCCCAATTCTACCAGGGTTTGTACTGCTGTGGCCTCCACGGTCTTATCCTCAGGCACTGTCAGGGTTGGCACTGTGGTGTCCTGTATTGTGACTGTCTGGGTTTTGGTGGTCACATTCCCATGCTCGTCAGTGGCCGTCCAGGTCACTGTGGTGGTTCCGTAGGAGTAAGCCTCCGGCGCATCATTGGTCACATCCACCCGGAATATATCGTAAGCTTCCGGTTCGCCAAGTTCTACAGGGGTCTGTACCTCCGTAGCTTCCGCGGTTATATCTTCGGGTACTGTCAGCGTTGGTGCCGTGGTATCCTGGACTGTAATATCCCTGGTAATGGTTGCAGAATTACCGTGTTCGTCGGTGGCCGTCCAGGTCACTGTGGTCGTTCCGTAGGGATAGGCTCCCGGTGCATCATTTGTCAGTGTTACTTTAAATATGTCATATACTTCCGGGTCGCCCAGGTTTATAACAGGCGTCAGTATATCTGTGGCTTCCACGGTTATATCCTCAGGCACAGGCGTTGTGAATACAGGTGCCGTGGTATCCTGGACTGTGACATTCTGGGTTTTGGTAGTCATATTTCCGTATTCGTCGGTAGCCGTCCAGGTTACCGTAGTTGTCCCGTAAGGATAGGCTTCCGGTGCATCATTTGTTACTTCCACCCTGAATATGTCATGCGCTTCAGGCTCGCCTATATCCACAGAAGTCAGTACAGCTGTTGCCTCCACGGTCTTATCCCCGGGTACTGTCAGTGTTGGCGCTGTGGTGTCCTGGACTGTGACGGTCTGGGTTTTAGTGGTCACATTTCCATGCTCATCTGTGGCCGTCCAGGTCACTGTTCTGGTTCCCACAGGATAATCTGCTTTTGCATCCGTTGTTACGGTCACCTGGAATATATCATGTACTTCAGGCACGCCCACGTTGACCCGGGTCCGCTCTCCCGTGGCTTCCGTGATTATGTCGGCAGGCGCTGTAAGCACCGGTGCCGTGGTATCCTGTATTGTTATCTTCTGAGTGCATGTTGCCGTATTACCGTTTGCATCTGTAGCCGTCCAGGTTATTACTGTGGTGCCAAACGGGAAACGGCTGTCTGCAGGGCCGTTACTTGAGATAGTTGTCTCAAATATATCGGCGCATTCCGGCGGGTCGACAGGTACATATGTCAGCACGTCCGTGGCCTCGGCAGTAATATCGTCAGGTACGGTTATTACAGGATCTATAGTGTCGGTCACTGTTATTTTCTGAGTTTTGTCCGTTGTATTACCGTTTTCATCAACAGCCTGCCAGATAATATCTGTAGTTCCGACGGGATATTCGTCGGGAGCGTTGTTTGTTACAGTTACATTGAATATGTCTGTGGCGGTCGCCTTACCGATATTCAGCTCCATTGTTCTTTTTGCGGCCTCTACGGTTATATCCTCCGGAATTGTCAAATCAGGCTTTGTAGTATCCTGCACAAATACCTTCTGGCTTCCTGACGAGATATTGTTATTTGCATCTGTAGCTGTCCAGGTTACCGTGGTTTCGCCAAGGGGGAAATCTACCGGAGCATTATTTGTTATTTCCACCGGGAATATATCAGTAGCCGTAGCGTCCCCTATCTCCACATGAGACCTTCTGGCGGTTGCCTCTACGGTCATATTCTCAGGAACTGTGAGCACCGGCTTGGTTGAGTCGATTACAATGACATTTTGCAATGCCGTAACAGCATTTCCGTTTGCATCCTCTGCTGTCCAGATCACCGGCGTTGTTCCGACGGGAAATTTGTCAGGGGCATCATTGGTTATGGTGACTCCGAATATATCGGTGGCCGTGGCCGGAGTGATCGTTACATGGGTTTCGATACCCGTGGCCTCTACAACAATATCCCCCTGTACGGTCAGAACCGGATTTGTGGTGTCCTTGACCGTTATGTTCTGAACTGCGGAAGATACATTGCCCACTGAGTCCACCGCTGTCCAGGTCACTCTTGTGGTACCGATGGGAAATCCGCCTGCCGGCGCATCATTGGTCAATGTCACCTCGCTTATATCGGACACATCAGCATTTCCTATATTTACAGGAGTATTTATTGCAGTTGCTTCAAGGGTTATGTCTGCCGGAGTGCGGATAACCGGAATGGTTTTGTCGATCTTTATCTGGATTTCACCCACATTGCTGTCTCTGCCTATATTGTCTGTTGCCCAGTAATAAACTGTGGTTGTCCCTTCCGTATTCACGGCAAAAGTGGTTCTATCGGCTGCAACGGTTTTTACCTCCCCGTTTTCACCGATCTTATAACGTATCTCCTTAACCCCGGAGCTTACATCTGTGGCTGTAAGTGTTAACGCCACATTGGAATTGTTCCAGCCCTTTTCATTTTTTCCGGGACTTGCGGAGGCGGTTATTTCCGGCGCCGACTTGTCTATCTTAATGCTGAAGGACCGGGCGGCTTCGGCATTTCCCGCATTATCTACGGCCCAATAGCTTATATCCGAGGTCCCTTCGGTGTCAATGCTTATTGAACCGCTTTGCCCGTTAAGCCTGGTTTCTGCACCATTGCCCAGCTTGTAGAAAATAGCTTGTACACCTGAAACGCTGTCGTCAGATGTAAATTTTATTTCAACAGCGTTGTCATACCAGGAACCATTTTTCGGCCCTGCATAGGCTGCTGTGGTGACCGGCGCTGTCTTATCAATGCGGATAGGCCCGAATGTGACGCTTGCGGAATTATTGGCGCTGTCCACGGCGGTCCCCGTTGAACTCTGATTGTCTCCCTGATTTGAAAATGTCTGTTCAGGGGTGCATGACTGTATGGTAGACAGGGAATCCGTGGCACTGTAGGATACTGTTACCGAATGGCTTGTCCAGGTGCCGGCTATATACGGAGCACCAGTGTCATCCTTTGCACTTACTGAAATAAACGGCGGCGTATTGTCCACCAGATTTGCACCATAGGTCCCCACTTCCACATTAAAGGTTACGGTATTTCCTCCGGGGACGCTGGCCTTGACCTGTACGGTCTGAATTATTCCGGCATACCTTGAATATACCTGGTATCCTTCGCCTGAATAACCATCATATGTATTGGCTGCGGACGCCATACCGTTTGCATCCGTTGTAACTGTTATAATTCTGCTGTTATAGCCTCTCATAACAGCAGTAATCATCTCATTACCGGAAACTTCAAAATTAACCGCAACACCGGCCAGAGGCATGCCTTGCGCATCTCTTGCCACCACAGTCTGCGGGATCATAAATCCACGGCCTCCTGTGGCTGAAGGTGTCGGCTGAGTCAGTTTCATCTGCTGCCGTAAGGGAGAGACCGCGCTCAACGTGCTTCCCTGTTCTCCGGCGGAATATACCTCATTTGCCTGCAGCAGTCCCGCCATAGAAACAAGAAGAAGCAGCATAAGGCAGCCGTAAGCCCATTTTTTTGGCTTCCCCGCATACTTTGCAAACACATTAAATAATAACTTTAAACGTTCCATTTGCACTCCTCCAATAAATCGTTTTTAAGTTTATAAATCAGATTTGATTTAAACCTCCTCCTAATATAAAGGTAAATTAAATTGAGCTCTCACAACTCATTACATTTTATGTCATTTTTGTATAAAGTTGTTGAAAATGGTTGTTAAAACCATAAAATATATTACTATATAAGTGAAATACTCTCTTTTGGACAACCCTACAAAAGATAAAATTTTGCAAGCCAAATATTGTAGTACATAAAATTCATCAGGTAGGGAGGTTTCTTTTGCATATGTATGAAGATATATCAATTGACAGAATACGTATTCTTTTAAGGCGTGCAGCTTGGAGAATACAGTACAAAACCCGTACTCTGCAGCAAAAGGAGTGCACTATGATTTTTGAAAATCAGGCACATGACAACGGGTTTGAAGATGAGATATTATCCAAATTCTATGTATTAGAATTATTGGATAGTATCCCATCGGAAAGGTGCAGGTTTATCATCAAAAGGACAATAATTGATGGTATGACGGAAAAGGAAGTTGCAAAGGAGCTAAACATAACTCAACAGGGGGTGAGTAAATGGAAAAAGAAAGGCTTGGAGTTATTGCATCAAATCCTGATGGATTCGAACAAATAGTAAAAAAGGCACAGCAGGGAGATAAAGTATCAATGAATGAAATTCTGGTAATTTTTACGGATGAAATAGAATATTTGTCAAAATATATTATGCTTCCAAGAGAAGACGCTATTCAGTCATTGAGGATCGAATTGATCAATATCGTATTTGATCAGTTGAAATGCTCATAAAATATTTTTTAAAAGGATGTGATCTTGCACTAAATTGTAATTATTTTGCGACAAAAAAAGGGAGGCGGCGGAACTTTTTTATTTCTTCTGCTGCCTGCCCTGCGCATCGATATAGTAATTATCCTTTATTATCATTTCCGAGACAGGGAGAAATTCCAGGCCTTTTGCCTTTAATTCGGTTATGATCTGCGGAAGCAGCTCGGAGGTGTACTGGGTATCATTGTGAAAAAGTATGATATCCCCGGCCTTTATGTTTTTTAATATCCTGTCCAGTATGGCCTGCCTGCTCATTTCCTTTTTCCAGTCAAGGCTGTCCACGCTCCACTGGATGGGATAGCAGCCAAGAGCGTTGCTGGCATCAATAACCATATTGTTATAGTCGCCGTAAGGAGGTCTGAAGAGATTTACTTTTACACCGGATATCTCTTCCAGTTTCTGATTGCAGAGTTCTATTTCACTTCTGCATTTTTCCCTGCCTACGGAGCTCATGCGCAAATGGGCATAGCCGTGATTGGCTACATCATGGCCGTTCTTGGCAATGAGCCTTACGGCATCCGGAAATTTTTCCGCCCACTGCCCCACCATGAAAAAAGTAGCCCTGACATTTTCTCTTTCCAGTGTATCCATGATTGCCGGAATATCACCGGCGCCCCAGGCGCAGTCAAATGTTATGGCCACGGCATTCCGCTCCGTTTCAACGCTGTAGATGGGCAGGTGCCTCTCTGTATTAAATACATTAACAGCCCTGGCCGTGAGCCCTAAAGCAATAAACAGGACAAAGACCGCGGTAAACAGCAGAAGAATTCTTTTGGGTACTTTTTTGTATTCATCTATGAGCTTTTTCAGCCATATGCTTTTCATAATTCACGTCCCTGAATAAAATTGAGCAGCTGAACACATACAATACCGCATTTCCGCTCCATGAAATTGACCGGCCGCGAAAAATAAAAATTCCTGCTCTTTATATATTTTATTTAAAAAACGTAATTTTATGAATGTTGGTCCGCAGAATACTAAATTACCATAATCTCCTTTTCTCCTCCCGTAATGCAAAATCCCCCATCCGGCTTCACTATATATGTATCCTCCACTCCCACCATTCCCACTGCTGGGATTCCTTTTTTGGGTTCAAGGGCAATTACCATATTCTCCTCAAGTGGCCTGTCAAAACCTTTCGCTATTACCGGCGGTTCATCGATGTGAAGTCCTATCCCGTGTCCCAGGAATTTTACCTTCCTGCTGCCAAAGCCCATAAAATTTTCAAGAAAATCAGGGGCAATGTCCCCCTTGATCTTACCGTATATCTCAGACGGAATATTTCCCGGTTTCAAAAGCTCCGCGGTCCTCTTCTGGATCTCCAGGCAGGCGCCATGGGCCTTAGCAGTCTCGGTGTCCGGTTTGGCCCCAAACATATATACCTGTGTCCTGTCGCTGTGGTATCCGTCCACGCCGAAGCCTATGTCTACAAACACCAGATCGCCTTTTTTCAAAAACCGCTCCCGGCTTCCCAGTATTGGCACCGCCGCGCTCATGCCCTTCATGCCCCCGGGCCCGTCAAAGTTTGTGTGATGGAGGGAATTTTCTCCGAAGCCAATCTGTCCGGCGATCATTTCAGTCTGATACCGGTAAAAGCGTGAAACGCCGTGAAATCCCAGCTTCAGCATCTTCTCATAAAGCTCAGCCGTAAAATCCAGCTCGCTCATGCCCTCCCTCAGAATAGCCGGCACTACCTCCTCAAGAAGTCTCTTGTGCAGCTTTCCCGACGCGGTCATAAGCTCCAGCTCATACTGGCTTTTGACCGCACGTACTCCGAACAGTGCGCTTTCAAGGTCATATATGTTTTCAAAGGTAAAATGTTTTTTGAGTCTTTCAAGAATGCCTATTGTGAGGATTTCTTTTTCAACCAGAGTGTTCCCCAGCTCTTTTCCAGCTGTGGCCGCGGCGTCCCTGTAGCTTTCCATCGGGTATATACAGTCCAGTGGAGACTCTGACTTTGCTCTTTCATAGCTCCTTCTTGCAAAGTACATGACCGTGCCGTCTTTTTTTATAATCAGAAGGCCGTCCTGCATTGTGCCTGTGAGATAATATTGATTTATACGGCTGAGTATCACCGCGGAATCCCATTGGGGGCACTCCTTCGCAAGAGCGCTGCAAAGTCGGGCCCTTCTGTCTTCCAGCTCTTTTTTTGCAACTTTGATTTCCATATAGAATAATTCTCCAGTTCTTTTGCGTATTTATTATTATTTTTATACCGCATTTGTTATCATATATATGCCCATGCCCCACATCTCGCACAAAACATCATGAAAGTTTGGAATGGACTCGGTCCCCCTTTACAATTTTTTAAAGTTTCTTTCAGCCTTATTACCACATATGCCATGAAAAATTATCATAAAAATAAAATCGCCGGAACAAGGGGCCTTATTGTCTTATGGCTGTCAGCAATAAATATCCGAGAATTCTATATTGATGCGTTCTATTCTTCTCTGGCTGTCGGCTTCATCCGTCTGGGGCATGTTTTCAGTGTACTCTGATACCACGGCAGGCAGTTTTATAATAAATTCGCTTCCCTTCCCGTATTCGCTTATGACCGATAGGGTGCCTCCGTGCATTTCCACAAAGGATCTGGCCATGGACAGCCCTATCCCGCTGCCCTCATGATTCCTGGAAAGGCTTTGTTCAACCTGCACGAAGCGTTCAAATATGATTTTTTGCTTATCGGCCGGAATGCCTATTCCCGTATCCTTTACCGAAATAATGACGCTTTCGCCCTTATCCAGGACCTTTACAAATATACCGCCTCCTGGATCGGTAAATTTTATGGCATTGGATATGAGATTCAGCATTATTCTTTCGATCTTATCCACATCGCAGGCGATTATTTTTTCCTGGGTATTTTTTTCAAAATGCAGCTTAAGGCCTTTGATATTTGTAAACTCTTCAATGGACATGGCAATGTCTTCAACGATTTTTACAATATTCTGGTCCTTGACGTGTTTTTCCAGAAAGCCCACATCTATCCTGGTGGTGTCTATTAAGTTGTTGACCAGGCGCATAAGCCTGTAGCAGTTCTGCCTCATGGTCTTCATATATTTTAGCATATTTTCGCTCTGCAGGGCTTGTCCCTTTTCCAGATAGAACTTGCAGAGCTGCAGTGAAGAGAGAATGACGTTTAAAGGCGTCCTGAATTCATGGGAAATATTTGCAAAAAACTGGCTGCGTATGTTTTCTAACTCGGCAGATTCCTTTAATAATTTTTCATCCTCTTCCACAAGCTTTTTCAAATTCAGAATTGTTTTTCTCCTCAACAAATACCCCATTATTAAAAGGCATGACAATATGCAGATGAGTATCATTATCAGGGTCAGAAATAAAAATTTATTTTTAAGGATATCCATTCCGTTAAAAACTTCTTTTTCAGGAGCCGACAGCACCAGTATCCAGTCGGAATCCGGTATTGCGGCATACGCTGCTATTTTGAGCACATTGTTGTAATTATATGTGGAAAAACCTGTTTTGCCGCTTGTGACGTCATTATATAGCTGCTTTAAATCCGGTCCTCCGTTTTCAGCGCTTATAATGAAATTGTCCTCCGGATGCGCGATCATTTTTCCGCCTCTGCTTACAATAAACGCATATCCCGTCTCTCCGACACTAATATTTTTTATGATGTCATATAAAATATGCGGTTCTATACTGGCGCCAAGTGTTCCTGCGATTTTTCCGGATTTGTCTTTTATGGGAGCCGAGCAGACGACTATCATTTTATTGTCACCCTTTTCAGCAAATGGCTCAGTTATGGTTATGTTGCCTTTTACCGCCTCTTTAAACCATTCTCTGCCGGAAAAATCCACTGGCCCTCCTGCTGTGGAATACGAATATCCCTTTAGATCGGTAACTTGAAACCGTATGATATTAAGCCTTTTTGCCTCATCGGACAATACCGTTTTTTGAGTATCCCATTGCATGGATTGAATCTCGGATCTCTCCGCAACCCCCTGGATGATTCTCTTGAATTCTTCAATGTGGCTGCTTATAAGGCATGCGTTATCTTTTGTCCTCAATATTGCGGAATCTATTATGCTGTCCTTTAATATCTGAGATGAATTGTGATAGGAAATAATTCCTATCGCACCGCAAACAATCAAAATTAAAACCAGAATAATGGGTAAAATTTCTAACTTCGAAACCTGTTTCACATCAACTTTGATCTTCATTTTCGCTGTTATCCCCTATCCCTATATTTTATATATTTTGCAGTGATTACCAAGAATCCTTTCCCTATTTTACTACATTTTTACATCAAAAGCCATAAATATATTTAATCTGTTTTCTGAATTTCGCTGTACCTTTTCCGTGCTTCCAGCCTTCAGCTCACCATTCTGCCTGTACCATGGCGTTCTTGTGGTCGAGAGAAAATTTTGGGGTATCGAAGTAATTTCCGCTGACGCCGAAAGTGCAATCGACGTCCACCCATCTTTTGGAACCGGAATCATAAAACTGGTTCCAGGCGTGGTCGCCCCAGGCCAGACCGCTGTATCCCATACCGGTTACCAATCTGACCTTTATGCCGTTGGCCCTGCACATTGATACAAACATGCTGGAATAGTCAAAGCATATCCCCTTCCGGGTCTCATAGCATATTACGGTCCCCGACTGGGTATCACTGGTATCAGTGGCGATTTTTCTGGCCTTCGGATAGTCGTATTTAATATTTTTTGTTATCCAGTCATATAATTTCCTGCTTTTTGCATAGTCTCCGGTTTCATTTTTGGCCAGCTCCACAGCCAATTTATCTATTTCGGCATTTGATTTTACGGCATCGTCAATGGTGACCCCGTTAAAATACTGTATTACCTTTATATTGTAATTGCCCAGCTTGTCCCTGATATCCTCGGCAATTTTGTTCCTCCGGTCATTGCCGCCGTCCTGGCTGGTATTAAACTGGTCGTTGATTATTACGGGTATTTTCTTTGCTATATCCGAATCCACCACAGGCTTTAAAGCCGTGTCATAAACGGCATTCAGAACCCTTGATTCGTCAATATACCTTGAGAACCCCGGTACGGTGAAATAATATGAGAAGAAATAGAATACAAAGCTTATGAATATGAGGGTTACCAGTGCTCTCGGAATACTGCACAGAAAAGAGATTATCCTTTTTGCAAAAGGTCCGAGAGAATTCATGGCCCTGTATATCCCGTGTGCCATGCCCTCAAATACGAAGTCATACAGAGGATAGGTTACAAGCCTTAATAAAAGCACCACAATAATCAGGATGATAAACGCCGCACACAGATAGGTATAGATATTATTGGCCGCCAGACTGGCTTTGACAGCCTCAGGCAGCAAGCCGTATATGAATGCAAACGCGGCGTTGCTCCTGTCGAAAAGGATCCCCCTGGTAATAAACAATGCGATCAGAAGCGCCGCAATAAACTCCAGATTGTTTACGATGGAATAGAACCCGTTAATAATCCTGTCGCGGCTAAATGGTGTGAAAAATGAACTCACAAGGATTAAAAGCACCGGTATTATAAGTATTAAACTGACTGGATTAAAATTTATATCTGTCAAAGCAGCCACCTTATAGTAAATAAGTTTCATAATAAATAATAAGTATTATAACACAATTACCGCATTATTTTTAATTTCCCTTAAAATGGCAGAAATATAATAAGCCGCTTTTTCACCTGGTTTTGGCTTTGCAATATCACTTCCCCGCTTTTAAGCAAAAAATTCAGACCGCATACAACCGCACAGTCTGAATTATAAATTAAATAACAATATTACAATTTTGAATTACAGATCCTCAATAATCATGCCCTGTGTCCAGAGCCTTCATTTCTTCCGGTATGAGATGATGCTTTTTGGCGGGAAGAACCTTTTTAAGGGCGGCTTCAAAGCTCTCCTTTGAAACAATGCCCGTCCTGGCCAGCAACTTTCCCAGAATGATAATATTTGCATATGTCAGGTTGCCCATATCGGATGCGATCTGTGTGGCCGGAATGCCTGTAAAGTCCACGTCCGTTCTCTTTGGTTTGGCTTCCACAAGGGAGCTGTCGGATATTATCAAACCGTTTGGGACCACAGCCTTTTCAAATTTCTCAAGAGACGGCCCGTTCATGACCACCAGCACATTTACGGTGTCAAGTATGGGAGAGCCCACAGGCTCGTCTGATATGACGACGCTGCAATTGGCCGTTCCGCCTCTCATTTCCGGGCCGTAGGAAGGAAGCCACGAAACGTGTTTTCCCTCCAGCATTCCCGCATATGCAAGCAGCCTGCCCGCTGAAAGTATGCCCTGCCCTCCAAAACCCGCGATTATCAATTCAAGCTGTTTCATGGGGCCACCTCCAGATCCTTCCCTCTGAAGTTGCCCAGAGGATAGAAGGGCATCATATTCTGTT
>JAEWSZ010000114.1 GCA_023397905.1 Bacillota bacterium
TATTTGAACTGTCTGTGCCGATCCAGTCCTTTCCGAAGTATCCCGCATCCGACAGTTCCTTGAATTGCCCCAATACTTCCAGCATTTTGGCGTTATCTGCAAATTTGGCGGTATTATTGTTGAGAGCTTCGTACAGTCCGGGAGTTGTATTTTCATACACCCCGCCTATCTGAAAGAATGCCAGCTGATGCTGCCAGCCGTCTGCTCCCGGAATAAACCATGGCGTAATATTTTTTTCACTGATTTTTGTACAAAGCTCCTTCAACTGGGCATAAGTAGCCGGTACACTCCAGCCGTTCTCACCGAACATGGTCTTGTTGTACACCATTACGTATTCCGGAGAATTGTGCCATAACTGCAAGCCGTATAATTTCCCGTTGTAGGTGCAGGATTGGAGTCTTGTCTCGGGCATAATGCCTTTCCAGTCGGCGTCACTGAAATCCAGACAGTATTTTTCCGGTTCAACTATTTGTGAGCCTATGGCAAATGGATCTGATTGAATCCAGAAAATATCCGTGCTTGAATCCGTATTCAATTTTGCCTTTAGAACATCCGAATACTGATCCGCCGGAATTGTCTGCAAATCCACCGTTACGTCATAAGTATCTTCAAAGCGTGAAATAGTCTGGTCATACCTGTTGTCCATCCAACTCGCAGATACTAAAATACTCAATTCCTCACCGGCAAAATCCTTATTTGCCGCTGCCGAACCGCTTGCCGCAGCCTGAGACCCCGATGCAGCGGACGGATTTCCCGCATCCGTGGATTTTCCGCATCCGATCAACATGACTGCCATCATGCTTACACATAAAAATAACGCTGCCACTTTTCCTTTCATTTGATCCATTCCTTTCACTTCGCTCAAGGCACAAAAAGCTGATGAAATGTGCTTTTTCGAGCGGTATTTTTTTTAAGTCTGCCTGGAGATGCCCCGTCCTGCTTATGAGGACCTGATATTATGAGTTTAACAAATATTATTTTTCCGTTCTATGCACTTTTCGGGACACAATTTGGACTTTCTTCACAAATACGCAACTGTTTTTATACTTTTTTTGTAGGTATTGCACAACAGCAAAAACTTTACATCATGTTAAATCCGGTCATATATTTATTTCCGCTGATTCCCTCATTGAAAAATACCCGGTATATGGCTCCAGTGCTTATCCGCATAAGCTATGAGAGTATTGGCCTGCTCCAGCGACATCTCAGGGAAAAACAGGAATAGGCCGCGGGAGCCATATCTTTTTACAACCCTGTCGACATTTTTGATCCAATCCTCAAATCCGCCGGAATATACCTTGACCCACAGTGATTTTCCCGCCTTGACGGCCTTATCATAAATGGGATACCACTCTTCCTCGGTCCCATCCGGGCCAGTATCTCCGCTGGTCCACTGCAGTGCGTCGATTTCCTCTATTTCCATCAACGCCTCCAGATGCTTGATGGCATCCGGTCCGTCCAGATGGTATAAGACGTGGTCCGCTTTTTTTGCCTGTTCCCGCAAGGATTCCAGTACAAACTCACGGAATTGGCCGGGAGACAGCAAGGCTGAAAAATCACACTGGAGTTTTACGGTTTTTCCGGGTCCCCATATCTGGAATACGGTATATGCGTTTCCGCCTTCACTGTCCCTGATTATGTCATAAAAGCTGTCAAAATAATCAAAATACAGCTCTGTGATCTGTTTTACCCTCTCATTGATTATTTCAGGCTCATCAATCATATCGTATATCAGATCATTGACTCCCCTGAGAGAGGCTATAATATCCAGATTTTCCATAAGGTCCGGCATATCCACATAAAAATCATCCCCCGCAAGCCTGCGGCATTCTCTCACCAGTTCAATATGCTTTTTGAACCATTTATTTTCAGGATCAAATGCAAAAGGAGATGCCTCCGCCCAATCCTCCAGGCATCTTTCAAACCATACCGTGTCCTCCTTAAATCCTATTTCAGAACCCAGATAGGCGGCCAGTGAACCCGGTCCGAAATCAACATTGAGGTTGGGAAAGCTTTCCGCCAGAAAAATGTGGTTTTCACAGAAGTGCCTGTATCTGGCTACAATCCGCTCAGGATTCAGGTATTTGTCCTCCATGTTCCTCCAGTGCAGTTCTGTGGGAAGGTTGTAATATTTCCCCTGGCAAATGACGTCCCGGTAGCCACCTTCGGCGGGTTTATCGCCGGCAAAGCTCTCTATTTCAGGTTTCCGCGCTATAACACACATCAGTGGCCTTCCGGTATTTTTATGCTGCCAGTAATTTATCCATTTCAGCTTTGTTTCTTCCCAGTTGGTCTTATACTTCATCCATATTCTCCTCCCAACTCTTTTTTTCATTATATTCTGTGCATTATTACCAGGTCTATAGATTATTCGGATTAATATTTGTACTTTTTTCACAAAGATGCTACACTATTATTCAAGTATATTTTGGTGCATTTGTGCGCCGCTCTTGCATAAGACACAATGAAACAGCGAAACAATCTCCAGTTGACATTATCCGTAAAAGGAGACTGCACATATGAAACAGCTGAAGCTCCAGACGAAATTGTTCATTGCATACGTAGGACTGGCAGTACTAATATTGCTGGTATTCAGTACTTTCTTCTACACTTTTGTTTCAAAACAACTGATTGAGCAGGAAGTCAACTCCATAAGCACCATCAATTCTTCTTTTGAAGAACAGGTTGATTCGGTTATCAGTGACATGGATACCGTGTCCATAAATATAAATTACAGCAGTCTTGTAAAGAGCAAGCTTGATTCCGATTTTAATCTGGATGTTCCCAGAGATACCCTTGGCAGTTTGGCCAGCCTTTTTGTCACCATAAATGGGGCCGATGTCAAAGTGGACCAGATACAGCTCTATGACCTGCGCGGAAACATACTGAAGGTGGGTATAAAAACAAATACAGCCACAGTGGACGTGAACAGTCTTCCATGGTTTAAACGTGTGCTGGAGCTGAACGGGAAAAAGCTGATAAGCCTGCCCTACCATACCTCCGCTTTGTCCCAGTCCTCCCAGAACAGCGACTGGTTTATTTCCGTATACCGTTCCTATAACAACCAATACGGACAGACCCTTGGAGCCATTGAGACCATCAAAAGCTGCAAGAGCGTATTTAAAAGCATTGGCAATTACCGGAAGAAAACCGGTATCGGCGAATCCCTGCAAAATTATATTTATTCCCAGGACAATAGTCTGATATATCCATATGATTTAACAGAAGAAGAGCAAAATTCCATACCCGATTACTGCTCCTACCTGACTGATGGCAAAAACTCAGTTTCAATAGTCAACCCCTTAACAGGGGACAGGGAATATCTGGCCTACAACACTTCTGCCTACAGCGGCTGGAAATATATAACCGTCCGGCACGAGTCCTATATACTGAAACCCGTCAACCATCTGCTGAGGATTCTGCTGCTGTTTGTATTCGCGGTACTTGCCGTTTCACTGTTCATCTCCTTCTGGATATCACGGAGCCTGGTAAAGCCCATAAAGCACCTGAAGCATATTTTCCAGAGAATTGAAATAGAAACACTGGGGAATGAAAGGACCGACAACTATCCTGTGGCCTATAATGAATTGAATGAACTGTACCTGGCCTTCCAGCACATGAGCGACAATCTGAAAACTTCCATGAACCAGTTGATTGATTCAAGGCAGCAGGAATTGAAATCCCGTTCTCTTGCACTGCAGTCCCAGATAAATCCCCATTTTTACTACAACACGCTTTCCAGCATCATTGTCCTGGCAGAAAACGGTCAGTCCCAGGAGGTTATCACAATGTGCCGGAATCTGTCTCAGATAATGAGGTATATAACCGATACCACTCATATGGCAGTCACTATTGAGTCTGAAATAGATTATGTCAATAAATATTTGTATTGCATGAAGGTCCGTTATCAGTCAAGCTTGAACTATACCATCGATATCAATAAAAATCTTCTGGAGCGTACGGTGCCAAAGCTTATTATCCAGCCTCTGGTGGAAAATGCCGTCAAATACGGCACCGACTGTCTTCCTCCCTGGAATATACACATTGCGGGCCGGGTTTATGACACCCACTGGCAGCTGGATATCATCGATTCAGGCAACGGTTTTTCAAAGGAAGTCTCTGAAAAAATTGACGCCCTCATCCGTGAGGTGGACAGCAATCCCGGAATGCCGGAAATGAAAATAGACGGCCTGGGCATCGTAAATGTATATATGCGCCTGAAGCTCTTCTGTGAAGATAAAATTATATTCAGCTATGGCAATACGCAAGATGGACATGGTATCATATCAATTGGACAAAAATTCTAGAAGGAGGAACAAAAAGGCATGAAGTATTCGGCAATTGTCATTGAAGACGAAGAATTGTTACTCAACAATCTGGTACAGAAAGTCCGGAACCTGGATACGGGTTTTGATGTGGTAGGACAGGCGCAGACGGGTATCCAGGCCTATGAGCTGGTAAAGCAGCTGGCCCCCGATCTGGTCATAACAGACATCCGCATGCCAGTTATGGACGGTATAACACTTTTGCAAAAAATCCGGGAAAATTATCCCTTAACCGACTTTATAATAATCAGCGGTTATTCCGATTTTGAATATGCCAAAAGCGCAATCCGCCTTCAGGTGACAGAATACCTGCTCAAACCCGTTGACCCCGATGAGCTCAAAACAGCCCTGCTAAGATTGAAAACCAAATATGAATTGCAGCAGAATTCCTTCAAGGATGTCTTTAATCCGGCTACCACACGCAATTCTCCCGCACAGATTGCAGGCATCCTGAAAGATTATCTTGTTCAAAACTACACCATGGAAATCAACCTGAACCTTATAGCCAATAATATGAATTACAGCTCCGGTTATCTGACCAAAATATTCTTTAACCAGTATGAATGCACGCCTTCAAAATATCTCAACTCCATACGCATGCAGAGAGCCATGCACTACCTGATGTACAACTCGGAGCTGTCAATCCGCCAGGTTGGAGAACTGGTAGGATACCAGGATCAGGGCTATTTCAGCAGGATCTTTAAAAAGCATGCGGGAATGAGTCCCTTCGAATACCGTGAAAAAGTTTAAGCTCATATGGTTGCGCCGACCCTGTTAAAGTCTTGAAGCCATAGAATCTATGGCTTTACAATTCTAAGGCTTTAAAACCAATACTTCCGTGTTATCAACCGCAGTCTTTATCAACGGCTCGAAATCCACAGCCGACTCGGACTGGATTATTCTGTCCAACTTTGGTTTGGTTTGGGGATGCTTTGCCACAAAAACCGTACAGCAATCCTCATAGGGCAGTATTGAAGTCTCAAAGGTGTCGATCTTCCTGGCCATATCCACAACCTCCACCTTGTCCATACCGATTAAAGGCCTGAAAACAGGCATGTCAACAGCTGCATCAGTGCAATAAAGGCTCTGCATGGTCTGGCTTGCCACCTGACCCATGCTCTCACCTGTTATAAGAGCCATTGCCTCGGATTTCCGCGCAATGATCTCTGAAATTTTCATCATTATGCGTCTCATTATGATGGTCAGCTGTTCCTCAGGGCAGTTATCATTAATTGCCAGCTGTATTTCAGTGAAGGGCACCACATGAAGGCGTATCTTTCCGCAATACCTGGACATGATCTGCGCCAGGTCGATTACCTTTTGCTTGGCTCTTTCACTGGTATAGGGATAGCTGTAAAAATGAACCGCCTCTATCTCGACGCCTCGTTTTCCCATCATCCAGCCTGCCACAGGGCTGTCGATCCCGCCAGACAGAAGCAGCATGGCCTTCCCATTTGAACCTATCGGCATTCCGCCGTGGGCCTTAATGGTTTCTGAATAAACATACGAGTTCTCTCTGACTTCCAGATATATTATGAAGTCCGGTTTTTTGACATCAACCGTCAATTCCGGCATATTGTTTAAAATGTACTCCCCAACTCCGGCGCTTATTTCCGGCGACTGCATGGGAAACCTTTTATTGCCTCTTTTAGTCTCGATCTTAAAGGTCTTGTATCCATTCCGGCTCACAAGCTCTAAAGCCAGTCTCAGGGCATTGTCTTTTATCTGCCCGTAGTCTGTGTCTATTTTCCAGACAGGGCTCACGGAAACAATGCCAAATATCCGCGTCACCTTTTGGAGTACTTCGTCAAAATCATAATTTTCTTCTTCAGGCTCTATATATATCCTGCCCTGTGATTTGATCACCTTTGCTTTTCCCGATTTATATATGGCGCTTTTTATGTTTCCGATGAGCTTATCCTCAAAAACAGGCCTGTTCAGGCCCTTTAGTATAATCTCACCGTAACGTACCAGAATTATTTTTTTCATTTTACCTCCATATTGCCCGTATATGCAAAGTCAATTGTGTTGCCTTTGTCAACTGCACTGACTTTGCCAACTGAATTGATTTTATCAACTGCTCTGACTTTATAAATTGACTTGCCGGACGTGTATACTATATTTTTTGTCTTCCCCTTTGTTTTATGCTGATTACAGGGATAATTTCCTTCAGCGCGGCAATGGTTGCCTCCATTTCCTCCTGGGTGTTTGAAGCTGACAAGCTGAACCTTATGGCTCCGTCAATGTATTTAGGGTTTATTCCCATCGCTTTGAGTACATGGCTGTGGCCGCTCTTGTGTGAAGAACATGCCGAACCTGTGGACACAAAAATATTTTTTTGCTCAAGGTGATGCAACAAAACCTCAGATTTCAAATTCGGAAACGAAACATTGATGATATAAGGCAGTGCTTCCTCCGGAGAATTTATCACAGCATCTTCGAAATTTTCCTTTACTTTGTTAATGAAATGCCCATTCAGAGCGCTCACTTTAACATGATTTTTCTCAATATCCGCAAAAATCTTCTCTGCCGCCAGTCCGAACCCGCATATGCCCGGCACATTTTCAGTACCTGACCGGAGTGCTGTTTCCTGTCCCCCTCCCAGCATTATGGGCTTTATCTTTATGCCCTTTTTCACATAAAGCGCGCCAAGTCCTTTAGGACCGTGGATCTTATGTGAGCTTACCGATAAAAGGTCTATATTAAGGCTTACGGGGTACAATTGAATTTTCCCGAAGGCCTGAACGGCGTCAATGTGAAGCGCCGCTTCCGGACACAGTTCTCTTCTGATTTTGTCTATCTCCGCAACAGGCTGGATGGAACCCACTTCATTATTTGTGTGCATAAAGCTCAGCAAGGCTGTCTCACCGTCAATTGCGTCCCTGAGCGCCTCCAATTTTACTATGCCGCCGGAGTCAACAGGGATGTAATCTACCCGGTATCCTTCCTGGGACAGCTGTTTAAAAACCTCTAGGACAGACGGATGCTCTATCTCACTGGTGATAATATGCTTTCCGGCTCTGGGATTGGCCTTTAAATATCCGGTTATGGCCATATTGTTGGATTCGGTGCCTCCGGATGTAAAGTAAAGCTCTTTTGAATCAACCTTTAATGCATCGGCCAGCTGCCTTCTGGCTTTCTTTACTAAATTTTCCGCCTCAATGCCTTTCGTATGAAGCGACGACGGATTGCCGTAATAATTTTTGCTCACATCGTAAATATATTGAATTACCTCATCATAGGGTTTTGTAGTCGCACTATTGTCAAGGTAAATTTCATTCATTGATTATCTGACCTTTCACTTGATTTTTTTGCGCAATTATATTACATTGCATTTGTTTTGCATGCGGTTATCCGGCCGTTTACCTGCTTTTATCCGCTTCGCCCTTCCCGGAGCTTTTTACGGCATCCTTTTCAGCCAGCTTTTTCTCCATTTTATTGATCTGTTCTTTAGTGATATTCTGCTTCAGAAAATCATGGATATTGACGCTCCTGTATTCTTCAACATCTTCCAAACAACGGCCGCAGTCATCACAGTGCTTGGCGGGGTCCAGATCGCAAAGGTCGCATTCTCCGCAATTGATACACTCTCGGTCATATAGTTCGCATTGTTCTGTCATAATACCTATAGCCTCCCTATAGCCTTTAGTATACCATAAATTAATGCCTGCGGCCTAGGGGGGCATCCGGGAATGTAGACATCCACCGGCAAAACACTGTCAACTCCGTTTCTTCCCGCATAACTGTTTTTGAAAATTCCGCCGCTGCAGGCACAGGCCCCGGCTGCAACTACCAATTTAGGTGAAGGGGCCGCATTGTACGTCTTTATGAGCGCTTCCTCCATATTTCTGGTAACACATCCCGTAACCAGCAGCATGTCCGCATGTCTGGGAGAAGCTACAAAATGTATTCCAAATCTTTCAATATCATTGTAAGGCCCTCCAAGCGCGTTTATCTCATAGTCGCACCCGTTGCAGGAACCGGCGTCCACCTCTCTGATATGGAGACTTTTTCCGAATTTACTATTTACTCTTTCTTTTAACTGGCGGCCCAATATCTCATAATCCAGCCCTTTGATATTTTCTTCCTGGATATATAAAGGTGTCGCCCTCAAGGCTTCCCGGCTTTTCTGAGCCAGTTCAAACCTGTTGGAAAGGCAGACCGCCCCCTCAGGACATGCCTCCTCGCAGAAACGGCAAAAAATGCACTCGTCTACATTTACCGCAGGAGATTTCATCTTCTGCTCGTCGTTATCCACAAGGACGATTGCTCCCGTGGGGCAGGATTCGCTGCATTTCATGCACCTTTTGCATTTATCATAATCAAACTCCGGCACACCCGTAACAAATGAGCTCCTGATGGGTTTATTGGGATAATCTACGGTAACAGTGCCATGCTGTAGTATTTTTCTTAGCATATAAAAACCTCCGGCTCATTATAAATCATTGCCTGCGTATGACAGATTAAAACTCTTGTTGATCAAAGGAAAATCCGTTAAAGTGTTTGTCTTCACAGCGTGACACAGTGCGGGCCAATTGCAGAAGGACGGCGTCCTTATCTTGTACCGGAGGATCTTATTATCCTCGCCGGCCATGACAAAATGGATGTTTTCACCTCTGGGAGCCTCGGTCATGCCAAAAGCACAGGAATACGGCTTAAGACTGCCTATATCAATTGAGGCAGGCCCTTCCTCGGGCATTTTTTCAAGGGACTGCCTTATTAAACCGATGGATTCCATAACCTCCTGGATCTTAACGTTCATTCTGCAGCAAACATCGCAATTAGCATGCTCAGGAATATTAAATTTAAGCTTTTCATAGGCCGCATAAGGGAATTCTTTTCTCACATCGGTCTTTATTCCACTGGCCCTTCCCCCCGGCCCCACCGCATTCAGGTCAACAGCTACGGTATTGTCCAGTATTCCGGTGTGCTCCACTCTGTCAATAAACATGCTGTTGTTTTTTATAATGGCGGCGGTTTCGGAAAATTCCTTTTCCAATCTGTCTATGCATTCCAGAATTATTTTATCATTATTTCTTATAAAATCACGCCTTAACCCGCCGGGTTTGTTGACATTCCGCAAAAACCGGCTTCCTGTGAGCTGCTCGCACAGCAGCTGCACCCAGCGCCTCATCATGGCAAACTGCCCTGCCGCGAACACATACGCCGTATCCACACACAGTCCGGAAATATCGCCTATATGCGCGCATATGCGTTCCAGCTCGGCAAAAATAACTCTTGAGTATAGCGCCCTTTCTGGAAGATAGGTTATCCCGTTTAACTTTTCCACCGCCTGGCAGTAGGCCATGGAATTGGTAAAAGTTTCGTCTCCTGATATCCTTTCCGAAAAAAGGAGCACTTTCATATAGTTTTCACCTTCTGAAAGCTTTTCCAGGCCGCGATGCACGTAATAGAGCTTTGCCTCAAGGTTTATTATGGGTTCTCCCGCAACACTGAATCTGAAGTGTCCCGGCTCTATGATTCCAGCATGCACAGGACCCACCGGCACCTCAAATACTCCCGTACCGGTTATGCTTGAAAATTCCTGCCGGCGCTTTTCGAAATCCGGATGTGTATTTGATTTGAATTCCCGCCTTAGGGGATACACATTTTCGGGAAAGTTTCCGTGATGCACCAGCTCCCGGCTGTCAAGCATATCGGTGAATATTACGCCGTACATGTCGTGAATCTCTCTCTCATACAGAGAGGAGGCGGGAATTTCCCGCGAGATAGAGTCGATTGGGGGCATTTCGTTTTTATCCAGCTTTGCGTATATGGTGATTAATGTATTTGCAGACCTTACCGCAAAAGTATAGTACACAAGTATGTTGTTTTCACCAGGAGCCATGTCGTTTCCCAGCATATCCACCAGAACACAGTCAATATTGCCGTAAATATTTAGGCAGGCCTCCTTTACAGAGACCGGGGCAACCTCGGTGTATACCTCGTTTTCATTAAGCAGCCTGCTTTCTATTATTTTTGAGGACAGCAATCTGTTTATAGTTTCAAATATAGCCTCTGAAATCATGCTACTTTCCCCCTATTCCCAATATAATATTTGTGGTGGAATCCATCAATTCCTTTAAAGGACCCGGGATATAGACCCCCAGCAGCAACGTTATACACAGCATAACAATAAGAACCCCAGGCCCTATGTAATCCAGCTCTCCCCTTTTGATCTCCGAATTGCTGTTTTTGCCGTAGAACATACCGCTGAGCTGTTTCGTAAAACCTGCAAATATTATGGCGAGAAAGATCAAAAGCAGTGCGGCGGCGATATAATTCTTTGAAAAAACCGCCGCGGCAACCGTATTGAATTCGCTCATAAAAACGCCGAAGGGCGGCATTCCGGTTATGGCGAAAACCCCAAGCACAAAAACGGCTCCGGTAACCGGCATGGTCTTTATAAGCCCTTTTATGCCGGATATTTTTTTTGTATGATATTTTAAATAAATATTTCCCGAAGTGACAAAAAGCATTGACTTGGTTATGGCATGATTAAAGGTGTGGTACAGCGCCGCAAAAATGCTTACCGGCGTACAGATGCCCAGACCCAATGCGATTATTCCCATATGCTCTATACTGGAATACGCCAGTATCCTTTTATAATCCTGCTGTACAAGTACAAAAAACGCGGCGGTCCCTATTGACAATATACCCAGCAATATCAGAAGATTTCCTGTGTATCCGCTGCTTCCAAGGCTTTTATTCACTATGGCCATGACCCTGATTATACCGTACATGGCGGTATTCAGCAGAACTCCGGACAGCAGCGAGCTGACAGGCGACGGCGCCTGGCTGTGCGCGTCCGGCAGCCAGGTGTGCATTGGAGAAAATCCCACCTTGGTGCCAAAACCGATCAATATGAAAATAAATGAAATTTTAAGTATACTGGGATCAAGGGAGGCCGCGTTCCGGATCAAATAATTCCAGCTCAGTCCCGAGAGCTTTGTCCCCCCAAGCTCCACCGTTGATGAGTAGTAAAGAAGTATAATGCCTAAAAGGGCAAAGGCTATGCCCACGGAACAAATTATAAGATACTTCCAGGCGGCTTCAATTGCCCTCTTGTTGTTATAAAACCCCACCAGAAAAGCCGATGCAAGGGTGGTGGCTTCTATGGCTATCCACATGACTCCCATGTTCTGGGTGGTCAGCGCCAGTATCATTGACAGGACAAAAGCATTTGAAAGGCAGTAATAAAGCTTCAGCTTGTTTAAAGTGATCACCTTTCTGCGGAGCTCTTCTCCAAAATAGCTTATGGAATACAGCGATACCAGAAAAAAGGCCAGCGCGGTTATAAACAATATGTAGGCGCTCAAGGAGTCAATATAAAATATGTCCCTTAAGACCCCTTTGCTGACAACAGTCTTATTCCTGTAAACATCAATAAGTATTAAAACCGACAATACAAGCATAGCAGCCGCACCTGCCAGGTTGGTGCAATGTATTAACACTTTATTCCTATTAGTCCACACCAGTCCTCCGGCAACCGCAGGAACAGCCAATAACAACAAGTTCATATGACCTCCGAATAAATCCTTCGCTTAACCCTTCAAGTTCTTCAGCTTATTTATATCTATGGATTCAAAAGTATTATTTATCTTGAAAACAAATATTCCCATTATAATAAATGCCGTGAGCAAATCAAAGAAAAGTCCCAATTCCACGATCATGGGCATGCCCTCTGTGGTCAGCATGGCTGCAAGGAACATTCCGTTTTCTATAACCAGAAAACCGATTATCTGACCTATGGCCTTCTTCCTGCTTATCATAAAAAACAGCCCCAGCATCACAACGGAAAACGAGTATATTAGATAATTTCTGGCGTCCATATCCGTTATTCCTTCAATGTGGTAGATCACATACCAGCTCAGCAGTACAAGGCCGCAGCAGATTATCATTGAAATAGGTATGTTTATGAAAAAGTCCTTTTCCACCTTGTATTCAACCCTGTTGACAGTTCTTTTCATAAACATTGGGATGACAATTACTTTAAAAACAACTATGAGCACAAAGATTATTATTACACTGTCAAATTTTTTGTTTGTAACCATTCCCTCTACGGAAACCATCAGCGAAATAAGCGCAAGTATTACCGATTGTGCTCTGAAGGTAATAATATAGGAATTCTGCCGCTTATTGGCTACCAAAGTAAAGGATGTGATCAACATCAATATTGATAACAGGTTCAAAGCATTGCTGTACATAATAACCGCCCTTCTTATTTCAAGCTGCCGGCTTTCAGCCGATGGTAAGTGATTGACTTGAAGCTAAAATATATAAACACAGTCCTTTGCCTATCTTAGTATAAACACGGTTAAAAATCCCAGAACCGATACAATAAAAGCAATTACCGCAAAATTAGGTATGCTGTACAGGCGGAGCTTAACCGTATTTATCTCCACAACAGCAACCAATAGGGTTATTATCAATAATTTTATCAGATAAATGCCAAAGCCCAGGAAAATGTTTTTAGCATCAAAACCCACAGGCATGAGTATATTTGCCATAAAAGTCATAAAAACCAGCTGCTTCATATACGTACCCAATTCAACAAATGCAAGCTGTCTCCCCGAATATTCAAGAGTCATGGCCTCATGAACCATTGTCAGCTCAAGATGCGTAGCAGGATCATCCACAGGTATCCTGGAAGCTTCGGCAATCAAAATCATAAGCATGCTCGCAAACAGCAGTATATTTACCGGCGTAAAGGCCGCCCCTGTGTGGGCTGCCGCGTACTCATATATGGAAACAGTATTGGTTGAAGCTATTCCCGGAGTCGCACTCACCGTAATAATCACCATGAACAGAGCCGGCTCGACCAATGCTGAAACGAGCAATTCCCTGCTGCTCCCCATGCCGCCGAAAGTACTGCCGGTATCGAGCCCCGCCAAGGTCATAAAAATCCGGCCGGTTACAAATAAATAGACCACTATAAGCAAATCGGCATAAAAGGAAAAGCCCGTAAGCTGGTAAACAACAGGCAGGCAAATCACAGCCGCAACCGATGTCAGAAAGTATACGTAGGGCGCCAGCATATATATCCAGGATGAAGTTGATGAAACGACCAGATCCTTTTTAAATAACTTTATCAAATCGTAATAAGGTTGCAGCACCGGGGCGCCCACGCGATGCTGCACCTTGGCTTTCACCTTTCTGATGAGTCCCGTAAAAAAGGGCGCGATCAGAAGTGTAAATACAACTTGAAAAATTAATTTTAAAATCGACTCAAACATAATTTAAAACCCTTTTTATATTTATTCCTTTATAAGCCTGTTCTTTATTTCGCAATAAATGAGTAGTATAACAGCATCAGAATTAAAGTTCCCAGGAAATATATGAGGTAGGTGTGAATGCTTCCGGTTTGTATTTTAAACCTGATTTTCCTGGAAAAATTGACTATTGCTGCAATAAAGGGCGTATAAAAGTATTTTTCAAATATCTTTTCAGTAGTAACATTGTATATCCCTTTTTTCATATAATAAGGCCCGTAGCCCTCCGTAATAACCAGATCCCTGTTTGGCTTAAACAATGCTCTGAATATGATACGGATGGATTTCGAAAATCCTGTTGAGGTATACTGCATTTTGGGGTTGAGCTCCGTGAAGCCGCAGTCCCATGTATTATATTTCTGCACTTCCGTCCGCTTTCTCATTGCCATTACCAGCAATAAAACAATACCTGCGAAAATCAGGATTACAACCGCCAGTAAACCGGCGGATATGTTCAGCCCTCCGCTCCTGACAGGATAGTGGGCCACACCTGTAAAGGACCAATCTGTGGAAAGAAGCTTTAGATTTATCAATTCATTGCCTACATTATCTATAAGCCCGATCACATATTTTACAAAAATACCCGTTGCAAGGCTAAGGCCCGCTGATATGCCTAGGGCGGCCAACATTGGTTTCCCGGGCTCCATCACATTTTCAGCCTCGGTACTCCTGGGCAGTCCCAGAAATGAAATCCCGAAAAACTTAACATAGCTGTATGCAACCAGTGCACCTGTAAGCGCCAGTGCCGCCGCAACCACCATAAATAAAATGACCAGTGAAAAATGGCCCGATGGCGCAAACAAAACTATGCTGTTTATAATAGACTGAAAAATCATATATTCACTGGTAAAGCCGTTAAAAGGCGGTACTGCCGAAATAGCCAGACATCCTGCAAATATAAAAACAGATGCGACCGGCATTTTCTTTATCAGTCCTCCCAGCTTTTCCATATTTTTTGTGTCGGCTGAATATTGTATGGCCCCCGCCCCCATGAACAGCAAAGATTTAAAAATGGCGTGATTGAAAGTATGCAAAAGCGTAGCGGTCAGTGCCAGCGATAACAGAAACGGATTATCCGTGGCTCTGGCTATAAGGGCAATCCCGAAGCCGCAGAAGATAATTCCCATATTCTCAATGCTGGAATATGCCAGCAATCGCTTGATGTTCACCGTAGAAGCGGCGGAATACGCTATTCCGATAACTGCGGAAACCGCTCCGACGGCCAGTGTCAGCACTCCCCACCACAGAGCATTGCCAGGCAGCACATCAAATACTATTCTGAAGAGCCCGTAAATTGACATCTTTATCATAACTCCGGACATCAGTGCAGATACATTGCCCGGTGCAACAGGGTGGGCATATGGCAGCCAGATGTGCATGGGAATTATTCCGGCTTTGGTACCGAAGCCAATGAGCAGAAAAACATATATTATATTGGCATACCTGCCTGGAATGGCAGATGAAACTACCCCTGACAGCTCAAAACTCTTTGTAAAATATGCTATCAGCACAAACGCAGCAGTTATAAAAACAGTTCCCGTATATGTCATTATAATGTATATTTTACCGGCCTTCTGTACTTCTTCCTTTTCATTTTCAAATATAACAAGAAAATATGATATCAGGGACATCAATTCCCAAAAGACCAGAAATAAAATCAAATTGCTGCTGGCCACCAGAAGCACCATGGATAAAATAAAAAGATTATAAAAGCATCCGAACACCGAAATATTGTGTATGTAAAAATAATGGGACATATATGTGTATGAAAACAGAGAAACAACCAGAGAAACTATTGAAATAACCAGTATGAAAAAAGCTGCTAAATTGTCGATATTAAATGTCAGAGTAAGAAACGGTATATTTGTATTAAAATTGAAATTCAAAGGAATGTCTTTAAAAAACAATAATTTATATATCATTATTATGCTTAAAAGCCCGCTGGAGATCATCGCAAATGAATTTGACAACTTGTTTGACGCTTTAGGAAAAAAATATGTAAATATTGAAGATATTGCTCCTAGCAAATATAATATCACACAGACTGCCAAACTAAATGACAAATAATTTGCCGTCATGAATAAAAAACCTCCAAAAAGCCGATTAGGCATAAGCTTCACAATACAGCATATATGATACTACCGTGAGAAGTAATTGTCAAATAGCCGGAGGCGCTTTGCACGAGGATTTGTCAAAAAATCCGTGAAAATAGATCATGGTGGAATTAATTCGCTAAATCCGGCGTACTAGTCCTTTACAGGAATCAAAATAGTGGTATTTTCATACAGATCGGAAGAATTCATGTTATTGATTTTTTTTACATTGTAAATATATTTCCTGATATCACTGTTATTGCCGTACTTTTCAGCAATAGACCAGAGAGTATCCCCCGACTGAACTGTCACAGTCCGGTATTGCGGTTCCTCATGGCCGGAAACCGATATGGAATAAATCAGTATAAATACAACAAATGTAGCTGTAAATAAGAAGCTGAAAAAATTCCTTTTGTTTTTCAATACATATTTTTGCCTTGTCATAAACACCACTCCAAACATACGTTCTTTTTAACAACTATATCTTATCGAACATTTGTTCCTTTGTCAATGATTTTTTTATATTTTTTCGAACATTAGTTTGCTTTTGCAATTTTCGTATGATATACTTACCATAAAGATACATATTAAGGAGGTTGTTATGGCAAAGAAAAATTCAACCAAGCAGCAGGAAATCATAGATTATGTAAATAAATGTGTTAAGGAAAACGGATATCCGCCTTCGGTAAGGGAAATATGTGCCGCTGTCGGTTTCAAATCAACATCTACCGTTCATGCCTATCTTCAGAAGCTGACCGACAACGGAATCCTTCAGAAGGATCCCACCAAACCAAGGGCGCTTAAAGTTTTAAATAATTCAAATAAAGCTGCCCAAAATTCCGCCGCCGGCGTAAATGAAGGTTATTATTCCTCACGTGAAATGGTAGATATACCCGTAGTCGGTAAAGTAGCCGCCGGCCAGCCAATACTGGCTGTCGAAAATATTACTGACACCTTTCCTCTGCCTGTCGAATATGTTCAGAATAACAACGCTTTTATGCTTAAAATTCAGGGAGACAGTATGATTGAAGCCGGAATCCTGGATAAGGATCTTGTTTTGGTTAAACAACAGTCCACGGCCAATAACGGGGACATTGTGGTAGCTCTTATCGGGGATGAAGCCACCTGTAAAACTTTTTTCAGGGAAAAGGACCACATCAGGCTGCAGCCTGAAAACAGCACTCTTGACCCCATTATAGTGAAAGATGATGTTTCTATTTTAGGCAAAGTAATAGGGGTATTCAGATTGATGTAAATTCAGAAATCAGGAGTCAAGTATCCGGATTCAGGATTAAACCTTTAATAGGATTAACATGGAATTCAGAGGTTTTGTTCTGCAATCTTGCCAAATAAATTCCTGTATACACAAAAAAACCAGCGTCTTCATAAATACGCTGGTTTTTTATAACTACTTCCGCTTCATTACATAAAACTATGTAAAACTCATCCTTCTTTCATCTGGTCGTTAAAAATCAAATTTACAACTTTCATTGGGCTGATTGTAGAAATAGCATGCTTGTACACAAGCTGCTGCTTTCCGTCGCTGTCAAGTACCACCGTAAAATTGTCAAATCCCTTGACCATTCCTTTTAGCTGGAAACCATTAGTTAAATATATAGTAACAGCTATGTGCTCTTTTCTAACCTGGTTCAAAAAAATGTCCTGCAAATTAATAGTATTCTTTACCAAAGTAATCCACTCCTTTGTTTTATATATAAATTCTTCTTAAGTTAACACCCGTCGGCAATTCGGATACCAACTTTTTATGAGCCCCCAAAAATCAATTTGCCTTGAACATTGAAGACCTTATACAGTTCTATTTTACTAGAAAATGCCAGCGCATGCAATAAGAATATAGTACTAATTGAATCCTGACCGTGAAAAACGGCTGTTTATATGAGCTAAAGCATCTTCGACAACAATATTATTATTTCCATAATTGTCTAGATTAAACCATTTGATTTCATTAATTCTTTTAAACCAGGTGATCTGCCTTTTGGCATATCTTCTGGATTCCCTTTTAATTACTTCTACCGCTTCCTCCAGAGTTCTTTCTCTCCGTAAGTATGAAAGTATCTCTTTGTAGCCTATTCCCTGCACGGAAGTTATGCTGTCCGCATAACCCAGCTCCACAAGCCTTCTGACCTCTTCTACCAGGCCGTTTTCCAGCATGATGTCCACCCGTTCATTTATCCTGTCATAAAGCCTTTGGCGTTCCATAGTCAGCCCCAGTAAAATAAAATCGTATTTGGACGGTGTTCCCCTGGATATCTCATTATGATACGAAATTGGCTTTTGTGTCTGATAATAAACCTCCAGAGCGCGAACAACGCGTTTTACATTATTGGGATGAATATTCTCCGCCGCCTCAGGATCCACCAGACGAAGCCTGTCATGCAGATATTGAGGCCCTTTTTCCTCTGCTTCCTTATTCAATTCTTCCCTGAGCTCCCAATCGCTCTCGCTTTCACTGAAGTTGATATTATTTATCAGAGAGCTTACATATAAACCGGTGCCTCCCACCAATATGGGCTGCTTTCCTTTTGAAATGATCTCTTCGATATATTTGACTGCAAGCTCCTTAAACCGGACAACATTAAATTCCTCGCTGGGCATGACCTCGTCTATAAGATAATGGTTTATTCCCTGCCGTTCGGCCTCTGTGGGCTTTGCAGTCCCTATATCCATAAATTTGTATATCTGCATTGAATCAGCTGAAATTATCTCACCATTCAAGCGCTTTGCAAGTTCAATTGACAGGCCTGTTTTCCCAGATGCCGTGGGACCGACTATAACAATAACCTCATTCATTCAAAATCCCTTCCAAACTGAATTTAAACTATACTCTGCGCCGCTCCTACACTATCCTTTTGAACATCTTCTCAATTTCATATTTTGTAAGCCGTATGACCGTTGGCCTTCCATGTGGGCAGGTGTAGCGGCTGCCTGTGTTTGACAATTCTTCAAGGAGCTGCCGCACCTCCCTTTCATCCAGTTTTTTATTGGCTTTAATAGCGGCTTTGCAGGCTATGGTATGTATTATCTCGTCCGCCAGAGGCGTGCTTACCGGTTTCACTGCTTCCTGAAGCTTATCCGCCAGCTCAAGGAAAACCTCTTTTGGTGAATAGCCCTCCACCATGTACGGAATACCTCTGATTATTATTGAATTGTTTCCAAAATCCTCAAAACTATAGCCTATTTTATTGAACATTTCCCGCTTTGCTTTTATTGCGTTGAGTTCAATTGCCTGGAGCTGCACCACCACAGGCTCAAGCAGCAGTTGAGTGGTATTCTCCTGAGCCTCGTATTTTATTTTCAGCTTTTCATACAGTATTCTTTCATGGGCCGCATGCTGATCCACCATCACCAGTTCTTCTCCGTTCTGGAGGATTATGAAGGTGGAAAAAGCCTGCCCTATGTATTTCATCTCAGTCAGTTCCATATCCTTTGGCTTTTGGGCCGGATAGCTGAGGTCACTGTTTTCCTCCTCCATGGCTGGCGGTATAGCAACATCCCGCATGGGCTGTGCAGCTTGAGAGCTGCCGCTGTCAACAGCCATTCCGGCTAATGGTTTCAGCGCCTCAGTAAACCTCCTGATTTCCTTATCCTCTGATATCCGGCTGGCAGACCCCATGTCATATGTACCGGCCTCTCCGCTTCCGTAAGTTCCTGCCTCCGGCTTCCGAGCCCTTGTACCGGCATCCTGAATTACTGATTTTGGCTTCGGTCCCTGGACTTCCGTATCCTTGCGGCTGTCCATGTACTCTTGAATCCCGGCTTTCTCCCGTATTTCTGTATCCTGGATTACGGCCCCTTCACCTTCTCCGGGTTCCGGCTTTATATCCTGTGCCTCCGCATCTTGAATCCCATATTTTTTCTGCGCTCCCGTATCACGTGTTCCGATTTCTTTCTGGAGCCTGGATTCAGTCTCCTGAATTTTGAACTGGATATATTCTTTCTGTGGACCGGTATCTTTAAATCTGAACAGTTCCCTGTCCTTATTGGACACCGTCACGGGATTGAACAGGCTGTCCGAGCTGAGAGCCTTCGACACAGCCATATATATGGCTCTTGAAAGATAGCTTTCCTCCGCAAAGCGCACGTCCATTTTAGCGGGGTGAACATTTGCGTCTACCAGCAGCGGGTTCAATTCAATATTCAATACGAAAAACGGGAATTTGTTCTTCATCAATATACTGGCATATGCCTGTTCCACCGCATATGAAACCAGTTTGCTTTTTACGTATCTCTTATTTATATAGAGCGACTGGTAATTTCTGTTGGCCCTTGCTGCCTCCGGCTTTCCTACATATCCTGTAATCCTGTACTTTTCATCCTGATAATCCACCTGCATAAGCTCGCTGATTATCTCCCTGCCGTATATGCTGTAAACCGCGCTTTTTATATCGTCATTTCCGGGAGTGTGAAGGAGCTGGGTTTTTCCGCTCATCAGCCTGAAGGCTATCCCGGGATTGCCAAGGGCGATCCTTGAAATGGTATCGGAAATATAGCCCGCTTCTGCGGAGTCCTTTTTCAGGAACTTATACCTGGCAGGAGTGTTGTAAAATAAATCTTTTACAATAAAAGTCGTGCCCACAGGACATCCTGTCTGCCTTACTTCCTTGACGGCCCCTCCGCTTATATGTACGTACATTCCATAGGTGTTTTGCGCTGTCCTGGTTTGAAGCTCTACCGATGATACGGCGGCAATACTGGCCAGCGCCTCGCCGCGGAAGCCCATGGTTATAATGGAATCAAGGTCCTCGGCCTTTTTGATCTTGCTTGTGGCGTGGCGTTCAAAAGCTATTTCCACATCGTCCTCATCCATACCGCTGCCGTTATCGGTGACTTTGATATAGGAAATCCCGCCGTTTTTTATATCTATGGAAATACTTGTAGCACCTGCGTCAATAGAGTTTTCTACAAGCTCTTTCACAACGGAAGCCGGCTTTTCAACTACCTCGCCCGCCGCTATTTTGTTTGAAGTATTTTCATCCAGTACGATAATCTGTCCCATTTCATTACTCCTTCTTGGGAGTCAGAACCAGGCTTCGGAATAAACCCGAACCTGTGACTCTTCCCGCATATATTCCCACCCCTGTGTTTAGAATATTAAAACCAAACTTATTTATTTTAATGCCGTGCTAATTTTTCATTTTCCGCTGCAGCTCGTAGAGTATATTCATGGCGTCAATTGGCGTCAGCCTGGATATATCTATCTTTTTAATATCCTCCAGCACATCGTTGTTTACAGAAGCCTTTGCCGCGGCCTCAAAGAGGTCCAGCTGACCTTCCACCTGCTTCTTCACCCTGCGTGCCTTCCCG